>CAZVVX010000009.1:0-5931 GCA_964631035.1 uncultured Candidatus Saccharibacteria bacterium
TCGTGAATTGCTACTGTTTTAATGATATTTGTCTTCTGTCGTGTTGTTAACATTGCTTGAGTATCGTAGCATAAATAACTTTAAAGCGCAAGGGGCTTGTTGATTATAAAGAAGAAAACCCCGGACAATACATCGTCCGGGGCTTCGAAACTGATTTTTTAGTCTAGTTTCCTTTTTTCTATTATTTTGTCATCACTAGCCTCTCAACTGACGAGAGGTGTTCAGTAGGTCCTAGCCTTTCTGATGGCGACACGACATCGCCGGTTTTTTTGTTCAACCGTTCCACAGCAGTGACAATTTATTTTGCGGGCGCCGCCACTATGGAACAAGAGGCGCCTTCATAGGAAGTTTCTTCATAGGCTCCTTTTGAGCAGTATGATCCATGGTTTTCTGACAAGCTCTACTGATACCTCATCACTAGAGCTTTGGCTGCCACCGGGATCGCGTCAGGCGATCACGGGGGCCTCGCCGCTGGTGCCGGTCCGATGATTATGGTTAAGGTACTGCTTGTGATACGAGACATTCATAGTTGTCGGTGTCCTTCTGAGCCTACTGGCCCTGTTGTCATGTCATGCGTAGGAAGTGATCTACTGTGTTATTCACCGAGGTGAGTCACAGTCCATCAAACCTACATCTGCACATGAGTATAGCATATACAGATTTTTTGTCAAGTACTTTAAATTTTACATAAAAGTTATACTTTATACCATGTCGCACAATCTCAAAGATTTAAAAACTGATTTTTTACAATATACCGAGATAGAAAAGGGTCGGAGTCTAAATACAGTTCGCAATTATGATCAATATTTAAGCCGTTTTTTAGACTATACGAAGATAAAAGATCCTAAGGATATTACTGATAATAAAGTACGAGATTTCCGTATTTGGCTTAATAGACAAGAGGCAAAAAAGGAGAAAGGAATGGCTCCTGCAACACTAAAGAAGCGAACTCAGAATTACTATTTGATTGCACTTAGGGCTTTCCTCAAGTATCTCGCTAGACAAGGCATAAATTCCCTAGCACCAGATAGAATTGAGCTTGCAAAAGTTCCAGAAAGGTCGCTGGACTTGATTACAATTGAAGAATTGGAGCGATTATTAAAAGCTCCTGATACTACAACTTTGCGAGGATTGAGAGATAAGGCTATGCTTGAGCTACTTTTCTCTACTGGTCTGCGTATTTCTGAACTTTGTGCCCTACCCCGTGATATTAATTTGAAATTAGATGAAATGTCAGTTAGAGGAAAGGGTGAGAAAGTCAGAGTAGTTTTTATTTCTGATTATGCGAGAAATGCTGCGAAGAATTATTTAGATAAGAGAGATGATATGGATGATGCCCTATTTGTTCAAATTTTAGGAAAAGGAAATGAAAAAATGGCTCAAAAGAGAGATTCATTGAGAATAACTCCTCGTTCTGTAGAGAGAATAATCAAGCAATACGCCATAAAATGTGGAATATCTAAGAAAGTTACCCCACATGTTATTAGACATAGCTTCGCAACTGATTTACTTAGAAACGGTGCTGATCTACGCTCTGTTCAGATGTTGCTAGGTCATGCAAATATCAATACCACCCAGATATATACACATGTTACTGACAGTGAATTAAAGAAAATCCATAAAAAATTCCATAGGAAAAGTGAATAATTCCCTATCATCTGATAATATTAGTGCATGAGAATAATTTGCTGGAATGTAAACGGTATTCGTGCAAATATCAAAAAAGGCGGTTTTGATTGGTTTTTACAACAATCTCCGGATTTTTTCTGTTTACAGGAGACCAAGGCACATCCAGAACAATTAGACGAAGGAACTAGGAATCCACTAGGATATTATTCATATTTTGACCATTCTAAGTTAAAGAAAGGTTATAGTGGGGTTGCTATATATACCAAGATTAAGCCAGATAATGTGGAATACGGCTTTGGTAAGGAGAAATTGGATCAAGAAGGACGATTATTGGCCCTATTCTACGATGACAAGAAGATTCTGGGTAATAAATTTGTATTAATTACCTGCTACTTCCCTAACGGTGGCGGTGGTCCTGAGAGATTGGCATTTAAAATGGAGTTTTATGATGAATTCCTTAAGTATATAAATAAACAGAGGAAAGCTGGTTATGAAATAATATTCTGTGGTGATGTAAATACTGCACATAGAGAAATTGATCTAGCTAGACCAAAGGAGAATGAGAAGAACACTGGATTCCTGCCAGAAGAAAGATCGTGGATAGATAAAGTTATTAACAATGGTTATTTAGATATTTTTAGAAAAATAAATCCAGAAAAAAAAGATCAATATACATGGTGGGATATGAAAACTTTCGCAAGAGAAAGAAATGTTGGTTGGAGAATTGATTATTTCTTCATAAGTGAAAACTTGGAGAGTAAAGTTAAAAAAGTCAATGTTATCAACACAGTTTATGGTTCTGATCATTGTCCTATTGAGCTAATTTTTAAAAATAATTAATGTCCTTTATAAAGGACATGACTTATCCACAGTTTCATTTGTAATGTCCTTTACATGTCTTTTATGCTTGATATAATAATGCACAGATAAGTTGAGTTATTAACCAAGGATTAGCTTGACGATGTTCTTTCAAAAGTAAGGGGTAGTATTGTTATCATTTTGAAATTCTTTTCAGAGAGATGACGACCCTTCTTTAGGCCTAGTTGAGGCATTGCATGTTTTCACACTTTTTTAGGTTCCTATTTGGAACATTTGTTTGTAGGAAATATTATGCACCCCCTCCCTAGTTTGCTTGGGTTGATGGTCAGTTGTCGAGGATCTTTGATCCCTTCTGGATCATGTTGGTCCCTCTGTTCTCAATGAATTTCACACAACCGCATACTTTGCTCGGTTCTCTTTGTTTCTAACCTGAGACCCGTCCATTTGGATGCGGTTGATTTGTATTTAAATATTAAAATGGCTCAGTAGAGCCATATAATGTATGTTTCATGTGAAATATGATCACAATGTTAATCATGAAACATGGTATTTTTTGTGTATTTGATCAATATTCTTGTTTTCTACCTCATCTTTTTTGTTTCTTCCAATTTCTGCAAGTTTTGCCAGATCATCAAATGTCATTTTGGACATTTCTACGGCTCTATTCTCTAGGTATTCTGGTGTGTTCAGTGTTGGATTATCAAGAACCTCTTCCATAAGGGCATTGAGAATATTTCCAATTACTGGTCCTGGTGTTACATGTGTAACATCCATAATTTTTTTGCCGTCAATCTTAAGCATGGCAACGGATATTGGGTCTCTAAGAGCCTCCTCAATCATTGACTGATACTTTCTGAGTCTGTATGGGCTTTCTTTTGGTCTTCCAGTACCAACTCTATCGCATATTCTTATATTCATTAAATCCCATATATTGTCCCTGCCTACATTATTTACCATCCTTCTTACTGCAGAAAGGGTAATAGTCTCAGTGTCAGAGAAAAACATATGCCATCTTACCATTTTTACCACTTTCTCCACTGTTTTTGTAGGAAACTTTAGTCTTTCAAGTATTTTTTGTGTTACACGTGAACCAACAACCTCATGGCCGTAGAATGTAAATTGCTTTGTTTCATGTGAAATTCTTCTTGTTTCTGGCTTCGATATGTCGTGAAATAGGGCAGAAAGTCTTATTTCCAGTGACCAGCCCTTATCTGCGGAATGCTGAAGAGTCCTTAGTAGATGTTCCCATACATCATATGCATGTGCCTGATTTTGCTCTACTTTCTTGGTTTTTATTAATTCAGGCAATACAAATTCCAAAACACCTAGTTTATCCATTAATTCAATGCCGTATTTGGGGTTATTGGACATTATAATTCTTACGAATTCATCCCTGATCCTCTCAATAGAAATCTTCTTAAGTAGCTTAGAATGGCTAATTATAGCCCTTTCTGTATCAATGTTAATCGTGAAACCTAATTCCGTTGATAATCTTATTGCTCTAAGTATTCTTAAAGCATCTTCTTTGAACCTGTCGTCTGCATTCCCAACAGCTTTAATTGTTTTGTCTTTAATGTCTTTTAAACCATCAAAATTATCAACTATGTCTTTTATTGAACCATCTGATAAGCTTATTGCAATTGAGTTAATTGTGAAATCTCGTCTTTTTAGATCGTCATTGATGCTTTTGCTGAATTTAACTTGATCAGGGTGTCTATGGTCAGTATATGAGCTTTCAAGGCGATATGGAGTGACTTCAACTACTTTTAATCTATCATCACTGGTGTTTTCATTTACAACTCCAACTGTACCGTAATCATTCTCGTAAAAAGTTTTGGGGAAGAGGGGAATTATTTGTTCCGGTGTAGCATTTGTGGTTATATCCCAATCTTTAGGGGTTTTACCAAGCAATATATCTCTTGTACATCCACCAACAAGAAAAGCCTCAAAGCCAGCTTTTTCAAGGGTTTCGATTATTTCAGTTATTTCTTTGGGTATTACTTGATTTTTCATGCTATGATTGTAGCAATAATGCTATGTTTTTCATAGTATTTGTTAAATATAACAAAAAGGGTATATTAAGCAGTGTTTGAATATGCGCCTGTGGTGAAATGGATATCATACCGGTCTTCGGAACCGTTGTTGGGGGTTCGAATCCCTCCAGGCGCACAAAATTAGGGTGTTTTGATTTGGTAAAAAACTAAAACTAATATATAATGACTCAAATTGCGGGTATGGTTTAGTGGTAGAATGCGTCCTTGCCAAGGACGAGGCGGGAGTTCGATTCTCCCTACCCGCACAGAAATCTTAAAGTACAGTCTTTTTATAAGAGTCATTTGTCCACTATTATTCACAAATACCCTTAAAACTGTGGATAACTCTGTGGATTATGTTTATGAGACAGCCTTTATATGGCTTATAATCGTGTCTTTTGTCTTTTTTAATAGTGTTAATTAATTTATGAATAATCATGAATAACAGAGAAAAAGGTGATATTGGTGAAGATATTGCATGTAACTATTTAAAAAATAAGGGATATTTGATACAAAATAGAAATTATCAAGAGAAATATGGTGAAATTGATATTATCGCTGTAAAAGATAATATTCTTCATTTTATTGAGGTAAAATCAGTCTATATAGACAAAAACTATGATAAATACAGACCTGAAGAGAATGTTCATAATCTTAAACAGAGAAAATTAAGAAGAATGATCCAGGTATATATTAATAGGAATAATCTATCTAATTCAGAATTTAGATTTCATGTTATAACAGTAAAAATAGATGATTTTAACAATATGTATTATATTAAAATGCTAGAAAACATTATTTTGTAGAGTTTTTTTATATGCTGTGTTAGTATGATGGAATATCGGAGCGTGGTGTAACGGCTAACATGCTTCTTTTGGGAAGAAGTGACTCCGGGTTCGAATCCCGGCGCTCCGACAAGTATGAAGAGAATATTAAATTTTTTTGACAAATTTGAGGATCATGTAAGAGGGAATCTAAGTAGATATCCTATTCTTTATACAATTATTGGTAGTGTGGCTATAGTATTGTTTTGGAGAGGTGTATGGCATACTGCAGATATTTTGCAGGCAAAAGGAGGAATTCTCGGCTTTATTTTCTATGAACCTGTAAATATGATAATTGTTGTTATTATTCTTCTTGCAACTGGACTATTCGTATCATATTTCATTGGAGACACCATACTTATCTCTGGACTAAAGCAACAAAAGAAAACAACAGAGAAAACAGAGAAAGAGATAAAGGATGAGGAGGGAAGACTAGATGAAATAAGGGATTCCATTAAAGAGTTGAAGAGTGAGGTTGAAGAGATAATTGAAGTCATAGAAAAAGTGGAAAAAAAATAGAATTCTTGCTAGTATAGATTTTGTTGAAATATTTGCGGGATTAGTTTAGTGGTAAAACTACAGTTTTCCAAACTGTTGTCGGGAGTTCGATTCCCCCATCCCGCACA
>CAZVVX010000009.1:6031-24383 GCA_964631035.1 uncultured Candidatus Saccharibacteria bacterium
TAAAACTACAGTTTTCCAAACTGTTGTCGGGAGTTCGATTCCCCCATCCCGCACATTATTATTAAATAATTTTTATGTTTAGATATTTGACTAATTTATCTTATAAAAGGAGTCCATTGGAAGCATTGGGGTTCTATTTGGCTTATTTTTTGTTAGGTGTAATGATTGGTGCTGTAGTTGGGGCTTTAATCGGGGCAATTAATTTTGATGTTAGTGAAATAGAGATCAATAAAATTGTAGTTAATTATGTTTCAGTATTGATAGTACTATATTGTTCCATAATTTCACTATTGATTGTAATAAAAAAGAGATTATATAAAAATTTTGTATATGTATTACTCATTCCAATTTGTTGTGTAATGAGTTTTTTTGGAGGTGCTTTTCTTGGATTAATAATACCTACATATTTAACTACTAGATCAAATTTAAATTAAAATGTATATAGAATTTAACAAAGTAACTTGGTATTCAAAATTAGGTGCTTTGATATTATTTATCATTATAATTCCAGCATTAACATTCTATATTGGTAGGAAATATGAGGAAGTTAAGATTTTAAATAATTCTATAAACACAAATATTTCAAATAAGACAGTTGTATCTAAAGTTGATTACCTAAATTACACATATACTATTGATGGTGACACCATTAAGTTTAAAGATGGTAAAGCTGATTCAGAATATGAAACTATATTTGGTAAACCAATAATATTTGGAAATCCAACTATTGCAGATCTAGATGGTGACAAAAAGGATGATGCAGTTTTCTTTATGATAAATAGAACAAGTGGAACTGGTATATTTTTCTATGTTGTATCATCAGCAAGTAAAAATAGTGTATTTATTGGAGATAGAATATCTCCTCAGAATATAAATGTAGATAAAGATGGCTTAATTAAGGTCAATTATGTTACTAGAAGGGAAGATGAACCATTTAGTGCTGAACCATCTGTAGGAGTAACAAAGTATTTAAAAGTGATAAATGGGGAATTGAGAGAGGTGAAGGCGGCTCCTTAAGCAGTTTCAATTAGTAAAATTGTTAATATAAAACCAAAAAACCACCTATTATGGTGGCTTTTTGGTTAATAATGGCTCGAGCGAGCTATTATTGTTATTTTACTGCATCCTTCAATGCCTTTGCAGCTCGGAACTTTGGAACCTTCATAGATGGAACCTTGATAGATTCACCAGTTCTTGGATTTCGAGCCTCTCTTGCTGCTCTTTGCTTCACTGAGAAGATACCAAGACCAGCAATAGAAACTTCTTCACCTTTCTTAAGTGAATCGATAATTGAGTTCAAAACTGTTTCAACTGCTTGTTCAGCTTGAACCTTTGTTCCTCCAAGCACTGCGTGTACTGCATCTACAATTCCTGCTTTATTCATAATTAATTTTTTAATTAATAAATACTAATAATGTTTCTAACCTCCATACAATTATATAATAAGCCATTTTTTGCGCAATAGCAGTTTTATTAGCCAATTTTTATCTAGCAAAGTCAATTATTCTTGTTTCTCTTATAACTGTAACTTTGATCTCTCCTGGATATTTTAATTCTTTTTCAATTTTTAGTGATATATCTCTTGCCATATTCTTTGCCTCTATATCTGTAATTTTCTCTGGGGTGACAAATATTCGTATTTCACGTCCAGCTTGTAGGGCATAGGATTTCTCAACTCCATTAAATGAATTAGCTATAGCTTCCAAATCCCCAAGTCTTCTGAGATAGTTCTCAATGCTATCATTTCTGGCTCCAGGTCTGGCTCCAGATATTGCATCAGCAGTTTGAACTATTCGAGATTCTATCGTTTCATAAGGATATTCCTCATGATGAGCTTGCATGGCTTTTATTATTTCTTCATTTGCACCAAATTTTTGTAATATTCTTCTTCCTATTTCAACATGAGTACCAACAACTTCATGATCCAATGCCTTTCCAATATCATGTAGCAATGCTCCAGCTTTCGCCACTGCAACATTTGCGCCGATTTCAGAAGCTATCATTCCTGCAATATGTGACATCTCTATTGAGTGTTGAAGTACATTCTGACCATAACTTGTTCTAAAGTGTAGTCTACCTAGAACTAGTAATATTCTTGGATCAAGACCTATTACTCCACATTCATATGCTGCTTGTTCGCCCTTCTCCTTAATTATCTTGTTTATATTTGCTTGAGCTGATTCTACTGCTTTCTCAATCTTGGCAGGCTGTATTCTTCCGTCTTTTATAAGCTCTTCAAGTGCTACCTTGGCAACATGTCTTCTTACTGGATCAAATGAAGAAATTATAATAGTTCCTGGAGTATCATCTACGATCACTTCTACTCCCGTCATTCTTTCAAATGCTTTTATATTTCTACCTTCTTTTCCAATTATTTTACCTTTTAGTTCATCGCTTGGAATACTTACAGTCGTAGACATAATATCTGAAGCAACTGAATTTGCTAATCTTTGTATTGATGTAGCTAGAATATCCTGAGCTTTTTTCTCAAGTATTTCCTCGCCATTTTTCTCAAATTTCTGCATTCTGGCAAGCAAATCCTGTTCAGAATTCTTCTCAATAGATTTTAATAGTATTTGCTTAGCTTCCTCAGTACTCATTCCTGCGATTTTTTCTAATGCTTGGATTTTGTCACTTTCTAGCTTTTCCGCTCTTTCTTTTATTGATTTTATTTCTGCGATTTTCTCTTTTATGGATTCAACTTCTTTGTCTATATCTTCTTGTCTTTTGTCTAACAAATCCTCTTTCTTTATGATTCTTGTTTCTGATTGTTGAATTTTGTCTTCTTTTTCCTTTATTTCTAAGCGAGCTTCGTCTAGCATCTTTTTTGCCTTGGACTCTGCTTCGCTGGTAATTTTCTTTGCTTCTTCTTTTGCGGTTAGAAGCATCTCTTTGATCTCGAGTTCCATTGATCCCTTTTTACCCAAAGAGATAATGAGTCTTAGGTAATAACCGATTGCTATTCCGGCTACACCAGCAATACTCAAGAGTACCGCTACTGTTTTTAATGATGTCATATGCGAATATCAATTCGCTTTTCGTGACTATTTACTCCATATCTTCTAATTTTAATTCTTAACTGAATATTCTGTAATTAAATGTCTCTAAAGTGAACTGAAAAAATTAATATTTATAACGCCCCAACTGTATCACGATTAGAGTATCTTGTCTATAATTCCGTATTTTTTTGCTTCCTCTGCATCCATGAAGAAATTTCTATCTACGTCTTTTTCAATTTTTGATAAATTCTGACCAGTGTTTTTTGATAGCATTTTGTTCAATGTTTCTCTTGTCTTCAAAATATGCTTTGCGCTTATCTCTATATCAGAAGCTTGTCCCTCAGCTCCACCAAGTGGTTGATGGATCATAACCTCTGAATTTGGTAGGGCACATCTCTTGCCCTTTTTACCTGATGAGAGAATCAATGCTCCCATTGATGCTGCAACTCCAACACAGACAGTTGATACATCATTCTTTATATTGTTCATGGTATCTATTATTGCAAGTCCTGCAGTTACAACTCCACCAGGGGAATTTATGTACATTGTGATATCCTTCTTTGAATCTTCAGCTTGTAGGAATAATAATTGTGCAATGATGATATTTGCTACATGATCATCTATCGGCCCCCCAAGGAAAATTATATTCTCCTTCAATAGGCGAGAGTATATATCGTATGCTCTCTCACCCATATTTGTCTTTTCTATTACGGTTGGTATTAACATATATTTAAAATTTAAAATAAGTAATAATTTCATATTACCTTATGTTTCATATTTGGCAAATCTTGTTTTCAGGTATAAACTGGCTGTATGAAACTACACAGATTTTTTATTGAAGAGAAATTAATTAATAAACAAAATATTACTATTACCCGAGGGGATATTATCAATCAGTTAAAAAATGTTTTTCGGTTTATTAAAGGCGATAGAATAATCCTGTTTGATAATTCTGGTTATGATTTTCTATTTTCTATAGATGGTTTTAATAACGACAGTGTTTCACTTAGTTTGATAGAGAAGCGTGAAAATATTGTAATACCAACTAGAGAAACATTTCTTTTTGCTTCACTTGTTAAAAAAGATAATTTCGAATGGATTGCTCAGAAAGCAACAGAATTGGGTGTTTCACATATAATTCCCATAGCTTCTGATAGAAGTGAGAAGAAAGATTTAAATATGGATAGAATTAATAAAATAATAATTGAAGCAGCAGAACAATCTGGCCGTGGAACATTGCCAATACTGTATGAAGTTACTGATCTAGCAACTGCACTTTCTAGTTATGGACATGTGAAATCCATCGCATGGGATCCATCAGCTACAAAATTTAAACCAAATGATGTTGTAGATTGTATTGGTGCATACATTGGACCAGAAGGTGGGTGGTCTTCTCAAGAGTTAGCGTTATTTGATGAACATGGTATTCAGGTCAAATCTCTGGGTCCACAAATATTAAGATCAGAAACAGCGGTAATAGCTGTAATATCTCAATTAGTATTCTAGTTTTTATTTAATCCTTCTAGATACTGATAGACTTTCTCATTTGTTAGAACTGTTTCTGCATATGTATATGCGAGTTCTTTGTCTGCATCTTTATAGTGTGCTAGAATGTGTCTAACTTCTTCCTCAATTTCTTTTTGATCAACAACAAGCTTTTCTATTTTAACAATGTTGTTGAGGATAAGTTGAAGCTTAGCTTTCTTTAGCGCATGTGGTCTCCAATCTTGCCTAAGATCTTCAATTGTTTTCTTAGCGTGTTTCAAATAGTCTTCAAGAGTGACACCCATTCGCTTAACATCATCGGAGAACTGAGCTTCGATTCTTTGAACTTCGCTATCAATAAGTAGTTCTGGAATCTCTGTAGATGATGCTTCTAGGATTGCGTCCGAAAGAGCAATTCGCCTTTTCTCCTGCGCTTGTAATTTTTTATCTTGTAACAAAGCCTCTCGAACTCTTTTTTTGAAGTCATCTGATTCATGATCGTGACCGGTATGATCTTCGTGTGAAGATACTATCTTTTTTATAGCTTCATCAACTTCTGTATCACTAACTTCAACTTTCCCGTCAGGATTTTTTGGTTGATTTTTTGCTATTGTTTTATAGTCTGCCATTTTAATCTCTGGAAGTACTGCCGTTATGATTTTAAATTCAAGTGGTATATTATTAGCAATTTTTGTAATACTAATTTCAGGACTGCCTATTGCGTCTATTTTTTCATTAATAATTATTTCTGGATATGCTTTTGATAGGGCAAGTTCAGCCATTTCTTCTAGAATAGCCATCTCGCCTACTTTTGATATCAGAATATTCTCTGGAACCTTACCTTTTCTAAAACCATCAACGGTTATTTCATTATTAATATTTTCAATAGCCTTGTTTCTAAAAGATGAAAAAACTGATTGTTTAATTGACCCAGTAATTTCCACTATAGATTTTGGTAAATTATTGATTTTTAAATTTTCAACAGATTCAATATTGTTATTTTTCATGATTTTCACAGTCTACCTTAAATATCATTTTTAGCAAGTTGTCAAAATAAAAAACCTATCAATTTATAGTGATAGGTTTTTTATCTAACTACTTCTAGCAATAATAGTATGCCAGAGTAATTATTTGCTTAATTATCTATTAGAAACTTGAATCAATATCTTTTAATTGAGAATCTAGGTCAGCATTAAGTGTTGATTCATCAACTGCATTGTCTGCATTTGCTGGTAGAGTATTGGTCTCATATACTGCTGGTGGTGTTATGTCACTATTTTTTTGTGTTTGATTGTTATCAAGTCTTTTTCCAAAGAAATATAGTGCAGCAATGATTATTACTATAACAATAATTAATGTTCCGATTATTGGTCCAATCTTCTTCTCCTCATGCATTGTTGGTGGCATTCCATTCATCATACCACTTGAGTTTTGTGTATTTATATCCATATATTTGTTATTTTATTTAATTATTTGTTTGTTGAGTGCTTGTTGATGTTATGGGTTGTGTATTAGCAATTGACTTAAGTACTACCTTTAGTGCATCTCTTGCACTTTTTACTGCCTTGATAGCATCATCACCGACTTTTCTTGGTTTATCTAGACTTACTTCAGTTGTTGTAGAATTTGATGTTGTAGTAGCACTACCAGTATTGCCAAGTGTAGGGGCTGGCAAATTCTTAAATGTTTCAATTGCTAACTTTGCCTTTGCTATCATATCATCAGCAATAACTAGGTCTGCTTTTGGTTTTGTCATATCTCTGCCTTTACTCTCCAGCATTGTAATTCTCTCTAGGATCTTGCCACGTACATTAACAAGGTTATTGATTGTGGCATTTAGTTCATTTAATAATGCCTTCTTTCTCATTTCATAGGCATTTAACTGTAATTTCTTCAAAGCCTCACCCCTTTCATTCTTTAGAATTTTGAAAGCAGCTGTTGTTGAAGCTCTAAGATCCTTCCTTTCTTCCTTTAGTTCTTTTTTCTCTTCTTTTCTTTCATCCCTCAATTCTCGCATCTTCTCAGTTGTAGAAGCTTTTATTGTTTTCCTCTCTTCAATTTTAATATTTCTTATATCACGGTTCTTTTCAAATTGATTTTCAATTTTTTCTTTAACCTGCATTGTTCTTATAGCACCATCTTCTGCTTTTGCGACATTTAGAGCCAATAATAGGCCTAAAATAACAAAAAATGATGTCAAACTAATAGTTTTTAATTTCATTTTCTTAATTATTTTAAATTAACGAATAAATAATAGTTACAAGAGTAACTTTATAAGTATTATATAACAAAAGAGCTACTAGCAATAGTAACTCTTTTGTGCAAATTAATATATTATCTAATTATTCCTCTATTTTATCCTCAGATGTTGATTTGTTAGTTGATTTTATGTCTATTTTCCAGCCTGTTAACTTAGCTGCTAGTCTTACATTTTGTCCTCCTTTACCAATAGCTAATGATTGTTGATCTTCAGATACATGCACTGTTGCTTTCTTCTCTGTATCATCTATGTCAATTTTCATTACTTTTGCTGGTGATAAAGATTCTTCAATAAATTGAGATGGACTCTCATTCCATTGAATAATATCTATTTTCTCACCTCCAAGCTCACTCATAACTGTAGAAACTCTAACACCTCTCTGTCCAACTAGTGATCCTATTGGATCAATATGATTATCTTTTGATGTTACAGCGATTTTTGATCTTGCACCTGCTTCTCTTGCTATTGCCTTTATTTCAACAACTCCTTGAGCTATTTCTGGCGTTTCAACCTCAAAAAGCTTAGATATAAAATTCGGATGTGATCTAGAAAGCTTCAATATAATGCCTTTTGGTGATTCTTCTACTGCATAAAGATATGCACGAATTCTCTCTCCTTGCTTATAATGTTCACCTGGTATCTGGTCTTCATATGAAATAATACCCATAGCTCTTCCCATATCTACGAATATTGAGCCTCTTTCTATTCTCTGTACTGTTCCTGAGACTATTTCTCCATCTTTCTTGCCATATTCATTTAATACTGAGACTTTCTCAGCTTCACGAATCTTCTGTATTATGACTTGCTTTGCTGTTTGTGCAGCAATACGGCCGTAATTATCCTTCTGTTCAAGAGGGAATATTATCTCATCATCAACTTTTGCATCCTTTTTAATCTTTTTTGCATCTGCCAATAGAATATGGTGTTCTGGATTAAATCTAACTCTTATATTCTCCTCGGCAATATTCTTTATATCTTGTTCATCTACTTCGTCTGCCATTATAACTTTTGTCTCATCAACAACTATTTTGACCTGGTAGAATTCAACCTTTCCTGATTGATTATCAAAAATAGCCCTAATAATCTGGCCCTTTTTGCCATATTCCTTTTTGTATGCTGTTGCTAAAGCTAATTCTATTGCTTCAAGCATTTTGTCCTTTGGAATTCCTCTCTCATCTTCCATTTGTTGAAGGACTGAATGTATTACTTTTAAATCAAACATAAATTTTTAGTTATTATTTAAGAATTTTTATAAAAAATAGCTCGCCTTCAAGCGAACTTAAACATCTATATACTACTATTTTTTCATTTTAAAGTCAAATAAATACATTATCCCCATATTTTTGTCCATATTTACACATAATTCTCTGATATAATATAGTATGAATAGATAACATATGCACATAGAAGACTCACAACTTGATAAATTTATTTTGGATTCAAATCTAGTATCCAAATCTGATTTAGAAGAGGCCGAGAAGAAGGCAAAGGACGAGGATAAGAGTTTGGGTGATATTCTAGTAAATAGTGGCAAGATTACTGAAGATAATTTGCGCAGAATGCAGGCGTATGTTCTTGGAATTCCCTTTGTTGATCTTAAAAATAGGAAAATACCCTTTGAGACATTATCAATGATACCTGAGCCGGTGGCTCGAAATCATAATATAGTTGCCTTCAAAAAAGATGATGGTGTATTGGAGGTGGCAATGCTCGATGTAGAGGATCTTTCTGCTATTGATTTTGTAAAAAAGAAGGTAAATCTCAAGATTTTGCCTAGATTAACTGATTCTGAATCGATTAAGAATGTAATAATACAATATCAAAAGAGTTTAAAAGCAGAATTCGGAGATATTATCCAAAAGGAGTCAGAGACTTTAAAAACTATAACAGAAGAAGCAGGGGAGAAATTCTCAGAAGCCGATTTAAAGAAAATAGCTGAAGATTTGCCAGTAGTTAGAATTGTCGACACTCTTCTAAAGCATGCAATTCTACAAAATGCTTCAGATATTCACATTGAACCAATGGACGATCAACTACTTGTTAGATATAGAATTGATGGAATGCTACATGATGCCATGGTTCTGCCAAAGAATGCTGAACCATCAATAACTGCACGTATTAAGGTTCTATCAAATCTAAAATTAGATGAGAAGAGATTGCCACAGGACGGCCGTTTCAAAATTGATATGAATAATGAGAAGGTTTCTTTTCGTGTCTCTCTGCTCCCAACTTATTATGGGGAGAAGACTGTTATGCGTCTATTGAGGGAAAGTGTATCAGGATTTACTTTGGAATATCTAGGTTTCCATGGTGAAGGATTAGAAAGAATTCATCATGCTACAACACTTACTACTGGTATGATACTTACCACAGGTCCTACAGGTTCAGGTAAAACAACGACCCTATATACTATTTTAGATATTCTTAATCAGCCAGATGTAAATATTTCAACAATTGAAGATCCTATTGAATATCAAATGAAAAGAATAAATCAAACTCAGGTTAAGCCTGAAATTGGTTTTACATTTTCTGTTGGTCTGAGAACCTTGGTTAGACAAGATCCAGATGTGATAATGGTGGGTGAGATTCGAGATAATGAGACAGCTTCACTAGCTGTAAATGCTGCATTGACTGGACACCTAGTTCTATCAACTTTGCACACCAATAGTGCGGCGGGAGCAATTCCAAGATTGATTGATATGAAAATTGAGCCATTCTTACTTGTTTCAACAATAGATATCATAATTGCTCAGAGATTGGTTAGAAAATTATCAGAACATAAGGAGAAGTATTTCTTGTCAAAAGCAGAGATTGCTACTCTATCTAAGACAGTTGATCTTGATAGAGTTCTAAAGGCGCTAAAGGACGAGAAAGTAATAAAAAATACAGAATCATGGGATAAAATTCCATTTTGGAAGCCAATAACAACGAAAGAAGATGATGGTTATAAGGGAAGATTAGGAATTCATGAGGTATTAAAGGTTACACAAAGTATTAAAGATTTGATTATTAGAGGCGCAACAACAACAGAAATAGAAGAACAGGCAAAAAAAGAAGGAATGCTAACAATGATTGAGGATGGAATATTCAATGCAGTAAAGGGTATTACAACTATAGAAGAAGTATTAAGAGTAGTTTCAGAATAAATAAAATGTCACATTTTATATATAAAGCTAAAAGATCTAATGGTGAAATATATAAAGGCGAGAAAGACGCTAATGATCGTTATGAATTATATAAAATTTTGAAAGAATCTGGCGAAGAGGTTATTGATGTTAAAGAAAAATTTGGAAGCAAAATAGCTATTAAAAATAGTTTTAATTTCTCTTTTTCTATATTTGGCAAAGTCAAAGCACAGGAAAAAATTAATTTTGCAAGAAATCTTGGTTCTATGATCACTGCAGGACTATCCATGTCTAGAGCATTATCGGTGATTGAAAGGCAGTCGAAAAATAAAGCATTTCAGAAAATTATTGCTTCATTACAATCAGAGATTACAAAGGGTAAAACATTGAGTGATGCCATGTCTATGTATAAAAATATTTTTTCACCACTTTTTATATCAATGGTCTCAGCAGGTGAGAAAAGTGGAACACTAAACGAGTCTTTAAAGATTGTTGCAGATCAACTAGACAAAAGCTATGTTTTGCAAAGGAAAGTAAAGGGGGCAATGATGTATCCTGCAATAATACTTTTTGCAATGGTAATTATAGCTATTTTGATGTTGACTTATATTGTTCCAACCTTGATGAAGACATTTACTGAGTTGAAGCTGGATTTACCAATGTCTACAAAATTAATACTTTTTGTAAGTAAATTACTAATAAACAATGGATTATTTGTACTTATAATAGTAGTGGCAATCGTTTCTTTATTTATTTTCTGGTCAAAAAAGGAGAGTGGTAAGAAAGTAATTCATCTTTTGATATTAAAAATTCCGGTAATCGGTAATATAATCAAAGAAGTGAATTCTGCAAGAACAGCAAGAACACTTTCGTCTTTATTAAGTTCTGGAGTTGATGTTGTTGAGTCTGTAAAAATAACAAAAGATGTTATTCAGAATATCTATTATAGAAGAATTCTTGATAAGGTTGGTTCTGCTATTGAGAAGGGAGAGCCGATTTCTAAAATTTTCTCTGAGAATTCAAATTTCTATCCAATTTTTCTTGGAGAAATGATAAATGTTGGTGAAGAGACCGGTAAAATTGGTGAAATGCTACACGGTGTAGCGACTTTCTATGAAGATGATGTAGAACAAAAAACAAAGGATATGTCTACTATAATAGAACCATTCTTAATGATTATAATAGCTGCGGTGGTTGGATTCTTCGCTGTTGCTATGATTTCACCAATGTATTCACTTGTAAATGTTATATAAAAATTTAAAAAATAATAGTAGAGCTTTTACTTTGATAGAGACACTTGTCGGTATTGCAGTTTTTGTTGTTGTATCTACAGCTATATATCAAGCTTATGTTAGTTTATTTAATTTTATAAGTTTAAATCAGTATAAAATAGTTGCATTAAATTTGGCAAATGAGCAATTTGAAATAATAAGAAATTTATCGTATTCAAATGTCGGTATTCCTGGAAGTATTCCAAATGGTACTATTCCACATATACAGAATATAAATAGATCAGGTATAGATTTTATTGTTACTACTACTATAAGAAATGTTGATCAACCTTTTGATGGAACTATAGGTGGTACGCCAAATGATCTGTCTCCTGCTGATAATAAGTTGGTGGTTGTTGAGGTTAATTGTCCAACATGTATAAATTTCACTCCATTAACATTAACAACAACGATTGCTCCTAAGAGTCTTGAGACATCTTCTGCAAATGGTGCACTTCTAATTAAGGTTTTTGATGCAAGTGGTGTACCTGTATCAGGCGCAAATGTCTCTATTAGAAATTATCAGGCAACTACTACAATTGCTATTGATGATGTTACTAATTCGAGTGGTGTATTGCAGATAGTTGATGCGCCTCCAGGAATTGAAGCATATGAAATATATGTATCAAAATCAGGATATTCAAGTGATAGAACTTATCCAAATGGTGGAATAGGCAATCCAAATCCAAGTAAGCCACATGCTACAGTTATTGTTCAGCAAGTAACTCAAATTAGTTTTTCAATAGATAAGATAAGTAGTATTACTTTTAATAGTGTAAAAAGTGACTGTGTTGCAATTCCTAATGTTGACTTCTCATTAAAGGGTGCAAAACAGATAGGTACTAATGTTTATAAATATAATAAAAATCTAGCAACAAATAATTTAGGTATATATTCAAGCACAACAATGGAATGGGATTATTATACTGTAACAGGTACAGATTCTGCTTATGATATAGCTGGTATAAATCCATTAAACCCTATTAGTCTAAATCCAAATGTAAGTCAAAGTGTTCTTTTGATTGTATCTCCAAAGGATCCTAGAACACTTCTTGTGACAGTAAAGGATAGCTCGAGTCTATTACCACTAACAGATGCAACTGTTAGATTAAGGAAAGGATCAGTTTTTGATAGAACACAGATAACTGGTAGGGGATCAATAAATCAAACAGATTGGTCAGGTGGTGCTTATTCATATAATGATGGAAATGTAGATGTATCAAATCCATCCGGTGATCTGACATTACAATATGTTTTTGGAGCATATAATCCTAGTGGAGTTTTGGAGTCAACAACAATAGATACAGGTTCAGTAAGCAATTTTTACAATCTAGATTGGTTACCGGCTGGACAGCCAGTAGGAGCTGGCTCAGATAGTGTAAAGTTACAATTTGCAACAAACGCAGTTATAACAGGTACTACAACTTGGGATTATAAGGGTCCTGATGGTACATCAGCTACTTACTATACAGTTCCTAATTCACCAATTTCATCAGTACATAATGGTGATAGATATGCCAGATATAAAGTATATTTAAATACAATTAGTGCAACAAATACACCAATTGTGTCTGATGTTTCATTTACCGTGACTTCATCATGTACACCACCTGGTCAGGTTATATTTTCTGATTTAGATAGTGGAACGTATAGGTTAGATGTGACCAAGACGGGATATAATGCCTTTGGCCAGGATGTAGATGTAAATGTAGATTGGATTGAACAAGAGGTGATTCTAAATCAATAACTATGAATTTTTTAAAAAATAATATCAGAAATTATAATAGAGGTTTTACACTAATGGAAATTGTGGTTGTTATTGGTATTTTTGCGGCAATTGCAATTTCTATAGGTAATTTCCAATTTGATATATTTAGAAATAATAGATTCTCATCTGACTCTTTAAATACATTGTATGATGCTAGAACGATTGTTTCTACTATGGTTAAAGAATTGAGATCTGCTTCACCAGGAAATACTGGCGCATTTACAATTGTTCAGGCAGCAACAAATACGCTTACATTTTTTAGTGATACTGATGGTGATTCGCTAAAAGAGCAAATAAGATATTACCTTGCGACAACAACTCTCAAGAAAGGAGTAATAAAACCTACAGGCAATCCACTTTCATATAATTCTAATAATGAAACATTTTCATATTTAGCTTATAATATTAGAAATTCATCAACGACACCTTTGTTTGAATACTTTGATACAAATTATATGGGAACATCGTCACCACTAACACAACCAGTAATAACAACAAATGTAAGATTGATTAAAATTAATTTAATGATTGATGTTGACCCAAACAGAGCCCCAGTAATAAAAACATATACTTCTCAAGTTAGTATTAGAAATCTAAAAGATAATCTATGAAAAAAGGTTTTATTTTAATAAATGTTCTTGTTTTTTCTGTAATTGCAATTATTGTTACTACTTCTCTTACAAATTGGGCTGCGGTAATGCTGAAGAATACAAAAAGACTTACTTACAGAGAGCAAGCATTCCAAATAGCTGAAGCAGGAATTGATTATTATAGGTGGCATCTTGCACATGCTCCAAATGATTATAAGGATGGCGTTGCCACAACTACTAACGGTCCTTTCGTTCATAATTTCAATGATAAAGATGGTAATGCAATTGGCAGATTTGAATTAACTATCACTCCACCACCAGTGGGATCTACTTTGATCAAAATAAAATCAAAAGGTATTTCTAATGATGACCCTGATGTACCAAGGACAATTCAGGCAACTTTAGCTATACCATCATTTGCAAAATATGCTGTAGTAGCTGGAGATATAATGAGATTTGGAGTTGGAACAGAAGTGTTTGGTCCTATACATTCTAATAATGGTATTCGTTTTGACGGACTTGCTCATAATCTTATTACCAGTGCAAAGGATAAATATGTTGATCCAGACAATGGAGCTTCAAATAGATTTGGTGTTTATACTACTGTTAATCCTACTGATCCTAGTCCACCAGCTGCAGTACCAAATCGTCCAGATGTTTTCATGGCGGGAAGACAATTTCCAGTTGCAGTTGTAGATTTTGCAGGAATTACAACTGAATTGGCTACTATGAAAGCTGATGCTATATCTGGCGGTAAGTATTTTGCAGCTTCTGGGGCTCAAGGATATAGTATAGTATTGAAGACTAATGATACATTTGATCTATACAGAGTAACTTCAGTCAGAAATCCTCCTGGAAGTTGTAGTAATACACAAGGTCAAACAGGTTGGGCTACATGGAGTATTAATAATCAGACCTTTTTGCAGAATTACCCACTGCCAGCAAATGGAATAATATTTGTTGAAGATCATGTATGGGTAAGTGGTCAAATAAATACAGCCAGAGTAACAATAGCAGCAGGAAGATTTCCAGATTCATCATCAACCAGAAAAGATATTATTGTAAACAATGATCTTCTTTATACAAATTATGATGGAACAGATACTATTGCACTTATTGCGCAGGGTAATATTACAACAGGATTATATAGTGATGATAGTTTGAGAATTGACGCGGCGTTAATAGCGCAGAATGGTAGAGTTGGCAGATTCTATTATTCAGGTTCCTGTGGAACAAATAGCTCTAGATCAGATATAACATTATATGGAATGTTGGGTACAAAATTAAGATATGGTTTCGCATATACAGATGGTACTGGTTATAATGTTAGAAATATTATCTATGACGGTAATTTACTGTATTCTCCTCCCCCAAGTTTCCCATTAACTTCTAGTCAATACTCAGTTCTGTCATGGGAAGAAATAAAATAGGTGTGATATACTCTTGTTATGAAAAAGATTGTAATAGGTAATTGGAAAATGAACCCTGCTTCATATTCTGAAGCATTGAAAATTTTTAATTCAATAAAAAGATTTTCGGATAAGTTAAATAGTACTGATATTGTTCTATGTCCACCTTTTATATACCAGCAACCATTTATAAAAAAGAACAAAGATAATAAAGTTCTTATCGGTGCACAGAACGTTTTCTCAGAGGAGCAAGGTGCATTTACAGGTGAAATAAGTGTAAAAATGCTAAAAGATATTGGAATTACACATGTAATAGTAGGACATTCAGAGAGACGATCTAAAGGGGAGACAGATGAAGACATTGCAAAAAAGTCTCATCTACTTCTTGATGCGGGTATGTATTCAATAGTCTGTATAGGTGAGAAGGAGAGAGATGCGAATGGTAATTATTTAAATTTTATAAAAGAACAAATCAAAAATTCCTTATCAAAAGTAACAAAAAAGACAGTTAATAAACTTATTATTGCCTATGAACCTATATGGGCTATTGGTGCAAAAGAGGCGATGGGACCTGCTGATATTCTAGAAATGACTTTATTTATTAAGAAAGTTATTTCAGATATGTTTGGACAAAGTGAAGTCTTAAATGTACCAATCTTGTATGGTGGTTCTGTTAACTTCAAAAATGCAGGAGATATAATAAGACAAGGCCAAGTTAACGGCTTATTGGTAGGAAGAGAAAGTGTTAACCCAATTGGTTTTATAGAATTATTAAAAGCTGTAGATACAATTTAACTTTATGAAAAGTATTAAGGAAATAAAAAAGCTTGACGGAGTTAGGGTTCTGGTCAGGTTAGATTTGAATGTTCCAGTACAAAATGGTGTAATTATTGATGATTTTAGAATTAGAAAGGCATTGCCATTGATTCAATACCTTATTGATAATGGTGCTATTCTTATTTTGATTAGTCATATTGAAACAGTTGATAATCCAACATTAAAACCTGTAGCTGATTATTTGATAAAAATTGGTATTGATTGTGCTTTTGAGAAAAATTATAGAAATGTTTTAAATAATAAGAGTAAGATTATTCTGCTTGAGAATTTAAGAGAATATGAAGGGGAGAAGAAAAATGATAAGAAATTCGCTAAGGAACTAGCTTCTCTTGCTGATATTTATGTAAATGAGGCTTTCTCTGTCTCTCATCGTGATCATGCATCTGTCTCTGCTATTACAGAATTCATACCAAGTTATGCTGGTTATCAATTTGAAGAAGAAATAAAACATTTGAGTACTGCTTTTAACCCCGAGCACCCATTTCTCTTTATTCTTGGAGGTGCAAAATTTGAGACAAAATTGCCACTTTTAGAGAAATTTATTAATTCTGCAGATAAAATATTTGTTGGAGGTGCGCTTGCAAATAATTTCTTCAAAGAAATGGGACAAGATATTGGCAATTCACTTGTTTCTCCAGAGAATTATGATTTACAAAGATTTATTAATACAAAAAAGATTGTTCTACCTATAGATAGTTTAATCAAAGATAGAAAGATTATGGATGCGGGTACTAAAACTGTTGAATTATTGAGACAAGAGATTGATAAAGCAAAATATATTCTATGGAATGGACCATTGGGTGCATATGAAGCAGGGTATAGAGCTTCTACACTACAACTTGCAGAAATTTTGGCAGATGCTACTGCTAGAGGTGTAAAAACTATAGTTGGTGGAGGTGATACACTTGCTACTATAGCAGAGTTGAAATTAGAAAATGGTTTTACTTTCGTCTCAACTGGGGGAGGGGCAATGCTAGATTATCTTGCCAAGGGTACTCTTCCTGGTATTGATGCTCTTGAAAGGGGATTATAGATTCTCAATTATTTTGTTTCCATTCAATTCGAAATCCTTCAATTCACCGGAGGTTCCCGGTCTTGGGAATACCCATATATGTGCATGTGGTACTTCTTCTCCAATGATTTTGCTCCATATTTCTTCTGTGTTGAAAGCTTTTCTCTGTGCTAATGCTATCTTTCTGGAAACTTCGAAGTATTCTCCTGAATTAGGCACATCCCATACCCATCTATAATGATTCTTTGGAACTATTAGACTATGTCCTGGTGAGCGGGGATCTATGCTTAGGAATACTATAAAATCATTATCTTCATACACGATCTTGGCTGGCACTTCCTTTTTAATTATTTTACAAAATATGCAGTTGTTCATGGGATTATTATATATTAATTTGGCATTATGAAAAAGAAAGAGTCTCCGCAAAAAAAAATTCGCGGAGGCTCAAGTATTCAAGAGGGACAAAAGCCCTCAAGGGATCAAGAATCACTGCTTCCTGGCAGCCGACAAGCCGATGCTGCCATCGCGGTCGTCGTCGCTCCAGTAGACGACAGCGAGACCAAGGGCATCGAAGCCGCCGACGCCGACGCGGCTACCGTCCGAGTCGAGACTGGACGTCCGAACGTAAACGCCTTCGAAGAGTCGGATACCACGAACCTCAAAGTAGGTCGTGATGAACCAACACATCTCGGCGGCGTTCGGTACCTTCTCGAGCGCGGAGAGAAGCTTGTTCTGCTCGTTCCACGTCTTGCTGGTCGAGTTCGAAACAGGCGTCTTCTTGATCAGAAGCCATCCGAAGGACGTCTTGTCCTCGCGGGCGAACTTCTGATCGGCATACCACCCACCCGTCTTCGAGTAGAAGTGCGCGGACTGGATATACCGAACGTCGAGCGTGGACATCGCCGTGGGCGGTGCAGGCATGACGGCGTAACCGTTTTTCTTGCACCACTTGAGCACATCCTCCGACGGCAGACTTTCGGCGAGTGCCGTGATCTGTTCGGCGGTGTAAACGATGCTCGGACGAGCCTTGCTGACTTCCTCCGGCGTGATGAAATCCGCGCCGAGGATGGATTGCGCCAAACCGTAGTCGGGCTCTTTCGCCGAGAAGCGACGGATGACTTCGGCGAGATACACGGCGAAGTCGGGATGCTCGTTCAGGATCTGTGCGCTTTCGTCGTTGAGTCCCGCCTTGTTGTATTGGGCGCGGAACGTTTCGGTAGCTCTCTGTCCTTTCGGACTGTCTGCGGTTACCAGTGCAGACGTGTTCAATGATTTTTTCATCGACATCATCTCTATTTTGCTGATTTACCGAGAACGCTCGGAACGACTTGCCTCAGTTTGAGACGAGCTTTCTAGGCCCTGATTTAAGGCTCAAAAAGCTCGTCACAAATAGTGATTCAATTTTCAGATCTATTAGATATTATACACATAAAATATAATTTGTCAATCCCACCACCCAAATATGCTATACTACTCATCACACCATGCCAAAATATCAGATAAGAGAATTAAGAGATGGTGATTTTATTGATAATCTACTTTTTCACCGTGGCATAAAGACTCCAGAAGACAAAGAGCGATTCCTAAATTTAAATT
>CAZVVX010000010.1:0-24031 GCA_964631035.1 uncultured Candidatus Saccharibacteria bacterium
TGTATTGCCATTTCCTGAGTTTACAGGAAACCGCCATATGTGTGTGCACATTACCCATTTATATTGACAATTATTCATAATATGATATAATACTATTGGAATATGAATATAGACATTAAAGCAGTTGTTACCAAGTCTGGACTAGTCTTTGCAAACACTCAAGCAAGTCCGCAAAATCTTGATTGGGACGAACTTGAGATGTTTGCTGAGGATATTGGACAGGATGTGTCCGCGCGGGGACACATTATCAGTGGTGACAATAAAAATGTCACTGTCCAAATTCCGAAAACCAACACTGCGCTGTATTACTTCCCGAAGGAAAGGGTTATCACTGTCATTCTCTGAGGTGATAAAGGGTAAATGATAACACCCTTTAACATTACAAGTTATCAGAACAGGCGGATCGCTATCACAAGCGACCGCCTTTTCATTTATTTACCATCCCCAACCTTAACCTTAGGTGCCTTTAGAACCTTACCATGAAGTTCATAGCCTTTCTGTACAACCTCTGTAACAATACCCCCCTCACCTTCATGTTCTATTGCCTCATCACGCATAGGGTTAAATACCTGACCTATAGGATTAATTTCCTTTAGTCCGAATTCCTGAAGAACTTTGTTTAGTTGATTGTAAATATACTCAACACCTATTCTCCAACTTTTATCTGCCTTCTCCCATGCTTCTTTATTACCCATAGCCATATTGAAGCTATCTAGAACAGGTATTAATTCAGAAATTAAACTCTCATTTGAGAAGCGGGCAAAGTCTTTTTGAGCTTCTTCATCGCGCTTGCGAGCATTTATAAAATCAGCTTTATCCCTCTGCCAATTTTTGAGATATTCATGCTTCTCTTCTTCGGCTTTTTTTAATTTCTCTTTAAGAACCTTAACAGTCTCAAGAGCCACCTCCTCGGCTATTACTGAGTCGTCTAGATTCTCGTCCTTTTCTATTTTAATATCATCATTTTCATTCATAAGTATTTAAAGTATACGGATAAAAGAAAAATCCAGCAAGTGCTGGATTCTCTTGAGTATTATCTCTTCGACCACTGAGGTGACTTTCGAGCTTTCTTCAATCCGAACTTTCTTCTTTCTTTTGCTCTTGGGTCTCTCTTTAGTAATCCAGCCTTCTTTAACTTACCCCTTAATTCCTTATCGTATTCTATAAGTGCTCTTGCTATACCATGTCTTATAGCTTCAGCTTGTCCACTTATACCTCCACCCTTAGCTACTACTGTAATCTTGAACTTTGTCTCACTTAACTTTGAAGCTCCAAATGATTCTGTTGCTGTAGTTTGTAACTCCTTTGTAGGGAAATATTGCTCAACTGTCTTACCATTGATATCATATGACATCTTTGATGCTGGTGTGATTCTTACACGAGCTACAGCAGTCTTTCTTCGACCAACTGTTTCAATGTATTTGTCTGTTGTTTTTGTTATTGTCATATATTTATGCGGTAATAGTTAAATTCTTCATCATTTCCTTTCTAAGACTATTAGAAGGTAACATACGATATACAGCTCTTTCAAGTACTTCTGTTGTACCCTTTCTTGCTATAAGATCAGCGAGCTTCTCTGTATTTATACCACCTCTGAATCCTGTGAAAGTTACATACTCTTTGTCTGTCATTTTTTTGATATCAATAGCAACTTTATTTGCATTAACAATATTAACCTTAATACCAGAAAGCTTATTTCTTGTAAAAGTAGTTGTTCTTTTGCCCATTAGGAATGTCGCTGCTTCGCTTGCAACTCTTCCGATTTTCTTTCCTTGTGCATCTATAGTATGAATCATGGTATTAAATATTATACAAATTCTATAAGTGCCATTGGTGCGGCATCTAATTCTCGACGTGAAAGCTTAATAATTCTTGTGTATCCTCCATTTCTGTCCTTGTACTTTGGAGCTACCTTCTCTATTAGAGTCTTTGCCTCCATTGCACCACCAATTTGAGAAATTATTACTCTTCTTGATGCTAGTGTTCCTGTTCTTGCTTTTGTAACAAGCTTCTCAATATATGGTCTTAACTCCTTTGCCTTTGCAAGGGTTGTTGTAATTCTACTTTCATTAATTAAATTTCTTGCAAGAGAACGCATAAGAGCATTTCTCTGATCTTTCTTTAAGCCGAATTTTCTTTTTACTGAATGATGTCTCATATTATTATTTTAATGTAATACCGTAATTTGCAAGTACCTTCTTGATCTCTTGTATACCCTTACCTCCAAGTCCTTCAACATCAAGGATATCAACTTCCTTCTTTCTTGTTAGACCTCCTACAGTTCTAATATTAGCATTTGATAATGCCTTTACAGTTCTTGCTGAAAGACCAATAGCATCAATTCTTGTCTTTAGAAATTCTACATCTACTTCTTGCTTTGACTCTCCTTCTGCTTCATTGTCATCTTTCTTAACATCCTTTATCTCTTCAATTACCTCTTCCTCCTTAAATCCAACAATAGCTTTTAATTGATGAATCATTAAGCTTATTGATTGTTCTAGCGCTTCATTAGGTGTAAGAGTACCATCTGTCTCAATAGTAATTCTCAATCTATTGAAATCTGTTCTATCTCCTACACGCATATTCTCAACTTCGTAATTTGCCTTTCTGATAGGTGTAAATGTAGCATCAAGAGATATAGTACCAATATCAACTCTATCCTTTCTTAAAATATCTTTTGAAACATAACCTAAACCCTTCTCAACAGTCATCTCTATATCTAGATCAGAACTTTTGTCTGTTAACTCAGCAATATGTAGTTCTGGATTAAGAATTTCTACTTGACCTGGCACTTCAATATCCTTGGCTGTGATTTTCTTTATTCCCTTAGCTTTGATTGTAATTGTTTGTGGCTCATCTGTTATTAGCTTGATTCTTAATTTCTTTAAATTTAATAGAATTGTTATAACGTCCTCCTTAAC
This sequence comes from uncultured Candidatus Saccharibacteria bacterium, assembly GCA_964631035.1. GTDB lineage: Bacteria > Patescibacteriota > Minisyncoccia > Phycocordibacterales > PALSA-1337 > CAIOGI01. The sequence continues at coordinate 2,922 of CAZVVX010000010.1, forward strand.
ACCCTCTATAGCTGAGAATTCATGCTCAATACCCTTTATTTTTGTTTGAGTTACTGCAGCTCCAGGAATTGATGATAGAATTATTCTTCTTAGAGAATTACCAAGAGTATGTCCATAACCAGGATAAAGACCGTCTATCTCATATGTACCTATAAAACCCTCCTCACGGATGATCTTTGGCTTTGATGGAACTACGATTGTGTAATTTGGCATATATTTTTTATTAATTAAAAATATTAATTTTAACGGCTATAAAACTCCAAAACTGCACCCGGACTGAACAGTAATTCTGAATGCTGAGCATGCGGAATTCCGTCTACAGTTACCTCTTTTTTATCAAAATTTAGTTTTAACCATGAAGGGATCTTTATGGTTTTTAGTCTTTCATCTAAAGTATTAAATAGGGCCTTTTTCTTGCTTCCTTCTCTAATAGCTATAACATCACCAACCTTAACTTGATATGATGGAATAGTTACGATAATGCCATTTACTGTTAAATGTCCATGAGAAGTCATTTGTCTCGCTGCTTGTCTTGTTGTAGCATATCCAGCTCTCAGTGCTACATTATCAAGTCTCGATTCTAATAATGTAACTAATAGATCTGCAGAATTACCCTTTTTCTCTGTTGCTTTCTTTACGTAATTTGAAAATTGCTTGCTTGTAATTCCATAACTATATCTTGCCTTCTGCTTCTCAATAAGACCAAGTCCATAATCACTTTTTACTCTTGGTTTCTTGAGTGATTGATTGTTCTGTGATAGTCTCGCAGCGAATTTTTGACCCTGTGTCTTCTCAAACACATTCGCTCCTAGTCTTTTTGCAATTTTATATCTTGATCCAATTTTCATATGTAAATAATTATTTTATACTCTTCTTGGCTTCTTTGGTTGAGGGCCGTTAAAAGGGACTGGTGTCTCATCCTTTATTGATGAAATAGCCACTCCCTTTGAAATAAATCCTCTGATAGCTGACTCTCTACCTGAACCAACCCCCTTAACGATCACACTAATCTCTTTTAGTCCTAGTGTTTGCGCTTTGAGAGCTAGTGTCTCACCAACCTTTGCAGCTGCAAAAGGTGTGCCCTTTTTTGCACCCTTAAACCCTAGTGATCCAGCTGATGACCACATAACAATATTACCCTCTGTATCTCCTAGTTGAACCTTAGTGTTATTGTATGTTGATTGAACAAAAAGAATACCAACATCAAGTCTCTTCTTTGCTGATGTAGAAGCCTGCTTTGGTGATGCATCCTTTGACTTTTCTTCGGTTGTGACAATTCTTTTCTTTCCCATATTATTTTATATTATTTCTTCTCTTCTTTCTTTCTTCCTGAACCCATGGTCTTTCTAATATTACCTCTGATTGTTCTTGAATTTGTTTTTGTTCTTTGACCTCTTGCTGGTAGTCTCTTAGCATGTCTTGAACCTCTGTATGACTTAATATCCTTAAGTCTTTTTATATTTGAAGCAACTTCTCGCTTCAAGTCACCCTCAATTCTGAATGATTCTATTATTTTTCTAACTTCATTCTCCTGATCAACACTTAAATCCTTTGCCTTTGCTCCAGGATCAATATTTGCCTTTTTTAAAATTAAAAGAGCTCTAGATCTACCAATACCATAAAGAGTGGTTAATGAAATCTCAAGTCTTTTTGTATCTGGAATTGTAATACCAAGTATTCTCATAAAATTATTTATCCTTGTCTTTGTTTGTGTCTAGGATTAGATTTGCAAATAACATAAACATAGCCCTTTCTTCGGACTACACTACATTTTGAACAAATTTTTTTAACTGAAGCTTTAACCTTCATGTTGTAAATTATTATCCTAAATTATAATCTTTTTATAATACGTGCTCTACCTCCGTATGAATCAAGGGCAAGTTCAACCTTGTCTCCTATTAAAACTCTAATTCGATGCATTCTCATCTTACCCGCCAAATATGCAAGAACAATATCATCCTTACCGTCTAGCTTAACCCTGAACAAAGTATTGGGCAAAGCCTCGGTAACTACTCCAAATGTACTTATTGGTGTAGCTTGATTGTTGGCGATGTTTTTGTTTAAATCCATCAAATTTGCGCGTCTAGGTATATTAGCAAAACTGACATAATAATGTCAATACCCTTGTAAGATATCAATTCTTTTGTATATATATTATACACTATTGTTTATATTCAAATATTATATTATCAACAGAGTTAGGGAATCTTCTCATCCAGAATGGAGTCAGCACAACAGATACACTTTTTATTGATGGATATTGCTTTATTACTGTATTCATCTGATCTAGCTTAACAGAAAGTAACTTGTTCTTTAGTTCTGATTCAGAGAAGGTTCCTGTAATCTTTATTGATCCATTTAGATTAAAGCTTATTGGTGAGCCGCTTTTGATTGGGTTATTTTTTGAATTTATCATTGTAAATTTAAGAGACTTCAAACCATCAATCTTATATGTCTGTAATCTATTGTCATCTATTTGCTTTCTAGCTAAATTATCTAACAAAGCTTTGGTGTTAAATATAATTCCATAAAGTGTTCCCTTGCTACCGATTTTAGCTGTTGAAGAATCGATATTTGTTACAGGTAATTTTTGATATTCTATTGTATAGGCATCATCAAATAATACCAAATCATCAGGTACTGCTAACTTTATATTTTTCAATAGTTTAGTCTTTAATTCTGATTCAATATCTGAATAACCCACTTTCTCAACTTCTGGTGATATTACTTTCTTTTTACCATTGAAACCACCAACTAGGTCTTTCTTTAGTCTACCGGTAACAGTTGTATATCTTGGTGTATTCTTGAATGCTGGAATTGTGAAATCTAATGCAGTCTCTGTTAGAACAGACATATCGTATTCTATTCCTGCCTGATCAGCCACTATTCCCACATCAACAGATCCTGGGACTATTTTACCCTTATCTAGCTTTCTTCCTGGTATAACAACAGACCATGTGGTTTTGTATATTTGATTTTTTGAATTTGCTAACTTTGTGCCTGCCAATATTTTTTGTGAAGTTGTACCGTAATTATTGTATAAGGTAATAGTTCCTTTTGACTTTGTCTGTACCGTTGGGCCATCTGTAGCTGGTACAGTCTTATATTCATCAAAATTTATTGAAACAACTTGATAACCCAGCACATCTGCTGTATTTGAATCCTTCTTTGCGATGAAATTACCATCAACACTAACGGGAATATTTGATGGAACAATTGTAACTAAGGCCTTTGTATAAAGAAGTGATAACGCTAATGCTATAGTAGCAATACAAACAAAAACAACAAGAAATGTTATTATTTTTGAATATTTCTTGGACTTATTGACTGGAGAAGTATAATTTCCAGGTGAATATTGAGTTGCTGGTTTTTGTTGCTTAATCTGAGTACTAAAACCAGCAGAATTATCACTATCTGAAACAGTATTTCTCTTTTTTATTATTACTGGTAATTCCTCATCCCAATCCTTTTCATCATTATTATCATTATCTATCTCAGGAATATTCCTAGAAAGATTCCTACTAGAAGATCTACTATTTATTTTTACCTTTTCATCAATGTCTTGATCAATAACACTCAAATTCTTTTTTGTGTTGATGCCAGATTTTACAGATCGTATTGACCTTCTACCTGATGGAACAATATCTTGTACAATTCTTTTTGATGGCATATATTTCTCTAATTATATCACATCACTTAATGCTAGTGTGTGAACAACCATAGTATCAACATCTAAATCCACAAAATGAATATTCTCTGAGAATTTGGACTTTAAAATACCTTTGTAAATATCAACATGTGATACTGATGATATATACACAACTTCTGGTAATAATTCTCTACTAATAGAACCGTCTATTGATGTTGAGTAATTATTCAACCAATCATTTGAATATTCGTCTAATTTGCTATTGATTTTATTCTTTTCTTCATTGTTAAATTTACCATCTTTATATACAGAAAGTGTTGAATCGACCATATCTTCATCAATTTTTAGCTCTTGAGATATCTTCTTTATCAGTGATGAAATTCCCAATGGAAATGATGAAATATGTACACATATGCCATTTTTTACTATTACTATATCAGTTAGTTCTGCATGAATATGAATATATACATAATCATTCATATCAGTAATAAGCTTTCTTAAGGAAATAAAATTAAGTAATAGACCGGAATGATATTCTATTTTACTGATTGAAAATGGTCTTTTTATTGCATCTTTAATCATACTTAACAGGTTATTAGACGATATAGTAGTAGCAAATGCTATTTCTATATTCATAGCAGTTCTGTCTATATATTTTGTAACACTATAGCCGTTTAACTTTATATCAAATATCTTTTTTTCAATATAGACAGAATCCTCATCAAATGTATTCTTCTCTGAGGCTTGCTCTATTAAATTATCTATTAATTTTGGAGTTATACTAGTCTCTTTGTCAAATTTGGAATTTATAGTTTTTGATTTTGAAATAATCCAAGGTGATGAAAGAATAATATGTGCTTGTGAAATATGATGGTTACCGGCTAATTGATGAGCAATGTTTGATAGTGTACTTATCATAAACCTGATATACAAATTACCATCCATATGTCCTTTCCTCTGAATTTGATCTGTCTTTGTAGAAATAATTTTTAGTGTTTTATCCTTTTTTATTGATGCCAAAGCACCATTTATCAAACCACTTTGAATATCAAATATTAGAACTAAATCTTCTTTAATTCCATTAGAAGAAATTGAAAACATATAATTTATTATAGCACAAAAATTCTACTCTATTGCAATACTGCTTTAATTCTTCTAACACCCGCAGATGATGCTTCTTCTTTTTGAATTTTAAATTTACCTAATTCACTAGTGTTCTTTACATGTGGACCTCCACAAAACTCTTTTGAATAAGCAGAATTCAAATCTTTGCCAATAAAATATATTGATACCTCATCACCGTATTTCTCACCAAAGAAATGTCTAGCACCTGTCTTCTCTGCCTCTGATTTTGGCATAATTATTTGATTGACTGGCAATGCTTCTGCAATTTTTGAATTTACTATATCTTCTACTTTCTTTTTCTCTTCATCTGTCATCTTTGAACCATGTGCAAAATCAAATCTCAATCTTTCTGGAGTAATATTTGAACCTTTTTGCATAACTTTATCACCTAATACATCATGTAATGCTTGATGAAGAAGATGTGTTGCTGTGTGATATTTAACTGACATTTCGCTCGTATCTGCAAGTCCTCCCTTGAATTTCTGTTCAGCACCAGCGCGGGATAGGTCTTGGTGTTTCTTTTTTAAATCATAAAAGCCCTGCTCATCAATCTTAATATTATTTGTTTTTGAAATTTCTGATATTAATTCAAAAGGATATCCATATGTTGAGTACAACAGAAAAGCATTTTCAGCAGAAATTAAATTTTCACTTTTAATTATTTTATCTAGAATCTTATTTCCAACTTGAATTCTTACATTAAAATCACTTTCTTCTTGTGTAATTATTTTATCTATCTCACTAATTTTATCAATTAATTTATATCCTTGATTCTCATATATTTCTGCAACTTTATGTGCCAAATATCCAAGTGCCTTATGTTCAGCTCCAATTAAATTATAAAAATATTTAGCTCTCCTCAGTAATCTTCTTAGAATATAACCCCTTCCATTACTATCTGGAATTACTCCATCTGAAATTAGAAAAACCGAAGCTCTAATATGATCTGTAATTATTCTAGATGATCTCAAATCCCACTTTGTTGATACATTAACAATCTCATCCATTACCGGCTTCAATAGATCTGTGTCATAAATATTATCAACCCCCTGTAATGTCATACACAATCTCTCTAGTCCTGCTCCTGTATCCACTGAAGGCTTTGGTAATTTACCAATTATTTTGCCATCTTTCTTCTCATATTGCATGAACACATCATTCCAAATCTCTACAACAGTACGACTATCATCAGCTTGCAAGAACTCTTCATGTGTTAGTCCTTTGCCTCCTAACTTATTCGAAACATCATAATACATCTCAGTATCTGGACCACAAGGACCATTGTCTCCTGCTTCCCACCAATTATTCTTAGCAGGCAAATAGAATATTCTATTTCCTTCTATCCTATTTCTAGAGAATATTTCTCGCCAGATATCTGCAGCTTCTTCGTCCCTTGGTGCATTATCATCACCTTCAAAAACTGTTACATATAATCTATTTGGATCAAGCCCTAGGCCCTCTTCTTTGCTAGTTAGAAAATCATAACTCCAATTTATTGCCTCTTGTTTGAAATAATCTCCCAATGACCAATTACCTAACATTTCAAAAAATGTTGCATGAGTTTTGTCTCCAATATCATCAATATCTACTGTTCTAAGAACCTTCTGTACATCAACTAGTCTTGCACCCTTTTCATGTGGTTTACCAAGTAAGTACGGGACCAAAGGTTGCATGCCGGCAGTATTAAATAATGTAGAATTTGTAACACCCTTCTCATCTGGGGTTACAAGTGAAGCCGAAGGGATAATTACATGTCCCCTTTTCTCAAAAAATTTAAGAAATCTATTACGTATTTCTGATGAATTCATGGAAATGAGTTTAACATAAAGTTGACTTTTTTTCATCCTGGATTATACTGATAATTACAAATGGCTTCGGCCTCGCCCTCATAAGAGGGAGAACAAGAAAAGTCGTTAGAGAATATCTTTAACGGCTTTTCTCATAAATTCAAATAGACATTCCTCCAATGTTCCTAGTTTGTTAATTAATCTTTTAGTGTCAATTAGTCTTATTTGAGATATGATGGCAAATGCGTTCCTTCCATCAATCTCCCCTATTGCAACATGATATGTATTAGCTTTAATTGATGTTGTAAGTGGAATTACCACACAAACATATTTACTGAAGCCCTTTAAGATTACAACCGGTCTTTCTAAATTATCACCTGTACCATCTTGCTCAAAACCTATATTTACTCCTAATCTACACCACCAGACTTCTCTTGTACTATATAACTTATTATCATTATTGGAATTGATATATTTTTTATCTTCATTCCATAGATCAAAATTTTTTACCATTATTTTATAATTAAACTAGTAATAAAAAACCGAGCATCAAGGGTCATTAATTAATGAGTGTACAAAGTTAGCGTCGTTATTGAATAAACTTTGTAATTAGTAGTTGTATTATAAATTATTTAAAAATTTTGTAAAACAAAACAGGCTGCCACGAATGACATGCCTGCCTTTTGCTAGCAGCAACTACCAATTGTTACGGAAGCAGGTGTATATGACTACAATTCTCACACCTGAAATACCTCGAGTTACCAGATCTAACAATGGATGTGTTTCTACTACCACATCTATAGCATTTAAGTTTATGAAGCCTAAAGATAAAAAACAGTAGCGCAACTGAGGTAATGGCTACTAAAAATACTAAAACATTTTTTTCCATATATTTGTGCAGATTCAACAAATACAGTATTGAATTTTTGTTATTATGTCAACCTTTTTAACCACTCCCTATATTTCCTATCCATCTCTTCAAAACTCTTACCATTATCTGCAATCTTCTGCTTACCATGTACTAATGTAATTTTGGCATTTAAGCTAACTGGCCTAATTGTTAAAGGAACTTTATTCAACCTATTTATCCTTTGTTTTGAAATCTTTATCATTTCATCATATGATTTTGTTACATTTTTTATAAAGGCATTTGCACTAAGCGACTTACCTGTTGCCATTTTTATAAATTTACCGGAACTGAATAGAGAACCATATTTCCATATTTTTATCATTTCCTTGCCAATATTTGGATTATCAACAATATAGCCATACTTTTTAAAGAAATAATCTCGCCATTGATGTACACCTAATTCTGCAAGGCCATATCCGTGATAGTAAGCAGAGCTTTCCCAAGAATAAATATGAGGAACATTCAACACATATACAGAATCCTCTACTCTATCAAAATATTTTCTATTAACTTTCTTAGCTGTCTCAATAATAAAATCCTTAGTTAAATTTTTACATTCATAAATAATTCTTTCAAATTCCATTACAAACATTACACCCATCATTTCTAATGGAATTAATGGAAACACTGCTTTTAATTTCCTTTCATATAATTCAAATGGATAGGATCTACCATCTTTGTCCTTTGCATATCTGATTTTCCATTCAATGCTACTTGAAATAGAATCCATAAACATACTATGGGTCTCAGCCCAAGATACAGTGGAAGGAGGATATTCGGTATTTAGACATGTGTCTTTTTGAATAGAATTAAGTCTATCTGCTGCATGTCCAGCTTCATGAAATAATGTATTTAAGGCTTGAATACCAGCTCCAACTTGATTTGGCACTGCATTTGAAGTGAAATTTGCAGAGGCTGGGATTATCTTGCCATTCTTATAATTTATGATTGTTGGATAATGACAAAAACCATTACTGTATTTACCTTTCCTATCTATCAAGTCCAGAGTTATACTTCCCTTTTGAAAATTAATTCCAAGTGCATCAAATGATCTTCCCCAGTACATCAGAGCATTTTCAAATTGGAAATATGGATCTTCCTCTTTAGTGAAATTACCAGACATCATATAGTTGAAATTCCACTGTTTTCTCAATCCTGGCTTTTCTCTTTCAAGCATTCTTAATCCATCAAATGCATATTTCGTCTTATCGTAAATATGATCAAAAATCTTAAATAACTGATCCTTAGTTATTCCCTCGTCAATGTGAATCTTATAATCATAGAAATCTTCATAACCAAGAATTTTGGCGAATTCATTTCTGCCCTTTATTATTTCTATATAATTATCTAAATTATCTATAGCCAATTCTTCTGTAGCGTCAAAACATGCCTTACGAATTGCTTCATCAGGATTTGTTCGCATTATTGTACGCATTTTATTAAATGATGCTTCAACAAAATTATTTGTATAAGGATCAATATAACCCTCCTTTCTTGTTGTATGATTTTTTAAGACCTTTGCCTCAAGTTCAGCAACTTTTTTCTTAATAGCCAATGCTTCTGGAGGGGTAACATATAAACTAAAAAATCTATTCCAATTCTCTAGTCTCATTTTAATTTCTCCTTTGCTCTTTTTTAAATGAAATTCTACTTCGGCTTTCAACTTACTATTTGAGCGAAATTTGTCTCGGGCTTCTTGGGCATTTTGCATCTTTTTATCAATACTATGGTCACCCATATAGGAAATCCAAAATGCCTTCTCATAAGCAGTATGCAATCTGCTATATGTATTATTTAAATAATTAAGTAAATCAATAGTTTTTGAGAATTTTGAAATCATTTTTAAGTATTTTTAATTTTGATCTATTATAAATCGCCACACATGGATGATATAAAGTTACTATATCAATTTCATTAGCTTTGTAAACTTTGCCATGAGCATTTCCTATTGATTCTATCTCTAAATCTAAATTATATTTTTTCATTATATAATTCATAGCATATCTACCTAATGTAACTATAACTTCTGGCTTGATTATATCTATTTCGCTATCCAGAAATGGACCGTAAATTTCTATTTCTTCTGGCAAAGGGTCTCTATTTTTTTGTGGTCTATCTTTAACAATATTAGTAATATAGATATCTTTTCTATCAATTTTTACTGAATCTAATAATTCATCTAATATCTTACCTGCCGAGCCACAGAATGGGCGACCAGTCATTGCTTCATTTCTACCTGGTGCTTCACCTATAAATATAATTTTGGCATTATGACTACCCTCACCAAATACAGGTAAATATTTATTCTCGGTTCTATATTTATATAAAGGAGAATCAACCAAATTTAATACCTCATCTTTTATTTTCTCTAATTCATCTATTTTTGACATTTCTATAGTCCACAAACTTCTTTGATCTCTGCAATTACACTATTTATTTGATCACTTGGTATATTTATTTTATTTAATAAAGATTGATTGTTATAAATATCCATGCAAAGAACCATACCTTGATTCAATAATTCTCTCTTATTTGTATTATTAAGTGATACCAAACATGTTAATGGATGTAAATGTAATTCCTCAATAATGTCTTGTAGATTACCCTTTGCAGGATAATTCCAACCTATCATTTTTAGTCCATTACATTCACCGTATTTTATAGCTTGATCGGTGAATTTAGTATTTGTGATCAACCAACCCGATGTAAGTGTTCTCTTTATTCCTCCATAATCAAACATATTACCTTTCAAATCATCAAATCTTGCTTTTATATATAGCGCAACTTTTATATCAGATTTCATTCCTAATTCGTTATGGAATTTCGCTTCTACCATTGCCAAATCCTTTTGATCCCAAGCTACCACATCTATCTCATGTGGTACACAAGCACCCATTACTGTCTGATCTGTAATAGCTTGATATCCCCAAGCTTCAAATATCTTTGCAACATATTTCTCAAATGGAAATCCATCAGGCCCCAAATCAGAAAGAGCCCTTCTTAGAGAATATTTCACTGCAATAGGCATTGAGTGTTCTCGCAGAAGTTTAAATGCACGAGAATATATCTCATGCGTCGGCATTCCATCATACATTTCCTTACCTATATGCTCTATTATTTCTTCAATTATTTGATCATTACCTCCTGCATTTCTAAGTGATGCTTCTAATTTACTTTGCTCGAATAATTCTCTTGCTCCGTCAGCTTTGGTGATTGTTATAAGGTGATTCATTGGAGGAATTATAACAATAATAAGTGATTTTGTTGATTGTTGACAAATAGATATTAATATGCTAGTATATTAGAGAATCTTGAACATCGAAAACCAACTAAAACCATGAAAAAACTCATCGCGGTTCTGGGTCTTCTGTCGCTCTTCATCCTCGTTCATTTCCATGACGAAGGAAAAATTAAGAACCTGAGGCCCGAGGCCCAGACCTCAGTCCGAAGGTACGCGAATTCCTTCGCCTACCTAAACATTGGTGACTTTGTCACCATCGGAAAGGACACCTATGTGGTGTCCTCCATGCCGGCACAATATACCCTCAATCTTGAGGGGCCGGGGCCGAGCTCGAGTTCTCAATTCGGTCAAAAGACTATTCACGGAGGAATCCGTGGAGCACTTCGTGAAGTGTCAACTAACTCGGTCACCTTTTGTATGAAAGGCGACCCCGGATATGACGCTACAGCTACATGGTTCTGGTTGCAGTAAGATTTCCAGAACCATTATGCCGCGGTACGCACTAGCGTACCGCGGTTTTAGTTTAATTTATAACCCCTCCACCAAGACACACTTCTCCATCATAGAATACTAAGGACTGTCCGGATGACAAAGTATCTTGTGGCTTTTCGAATTCAACTGTATTCTCATTTATAAATTTAATATTTTGCAAAGGTGCTCTATATCGAGAACGCGCTTTTAGATTTTTATTTAACAATACTTGACCTTGATTCCAATTTACATTTTTTAATTTTACAGTTGTTATAGCATTTGGAAGATCGCCCTCTGAATTTTTATTAGCAACAGTAATAGTATTATTATCTATGTTTTTTAAAATTACATAATATGGCTCATCATTTGGAGACTTCTTGGTAATATTGAATCCATGTCTTTCACCAATAGTGAAATAGAAAGCACCATCATGCTCACCGATTATATTTCCATTTTCATCTAATACATTTCCCTTTTTTGGTTCTATATATTTTGAAAGAAAATCTTTTATGTCAATTTTACCTATGAAGCATAGTCCCTGACTGTCTTTCTTCTCGGCATTAGGTAAATTAAACTTTTTAGCTAGCTTTCTGACCTCTGGTTTCTCAATGTTACCCACAGGGAATAGTGTTTTTGATATTTGTTCTTTAGTCAAAGTCCATAAGAAATATGTTTGATCTTTATTTTTATCATTACCAGCTATGAGTTTATTATCTTTACTAATAGCATAATGACCTGTAGCAACAAAATCTGCACCTTGTTTCATAGCCCAATTGTAAAACCCGCCAAACTTCACGGAACGATTGCACATTACATCTGGATTTGGAGTTCTTCCTGCTTTATATTCATTTATCATATAATCTACAACCTCTTCTTTATATTCTTTCTCCAAATCAAGAGTAATAAATGGAATATCTAGTCTTGCAGCCACTCTCATAGCATCAAGTCTATCTTCTTTCCATGTACAATTTATCCAATCAGGTTGCCAAACCTTAATAAAGACTCCTATTACTTCGTATCCCGCCTTTTTAAGCAAACAGGCAGAGACAGAGCTATCTACGCCCCCAGACATACCTATATAAACCTTCTTTCCCTTGACACTTGTCATTATCTCAAATATACATTCTTGTTCTTAAGATGTCCATCGTACGTATCAGCGTACCGAGTAATACCATCCTTACCTGTTAAATAGTAATAATGTGATGTTGCAACTGGATTTAGAGTGGCCTTGATAGCATCTAAACTTGGATTACTTATAGGACCCTTAGGTAAACCCTTATACTTGTATGTATTGTATGGTGAATCAATTTTTAAATCATCATATGTAAATCCTCCTCTTCTACCGGTTATATAATAAAATGGTGCATCAACTTGAAGCGGTATTCCTTCATTTAATCTCTTCCATAGAATTCCCGCTATGATTTTCCTGTCATCACTTACCTTCTCCTCCTCTTCTACAATAGAAGCCATAATAATAATTTCTTCAAGAATTTTATTTGATGCTTTTATATCAGTATCTAGAGTCTTTATTTTGTCATCAAAATTATTTCTCATAGTCCTAATAACCTCTTCTGGCTTAACGTTTGATAAGAAATAATATGTATCAGGGAAAAGGTATCCCTCATGTTGCAAGGCAAGTGATACAAATCTTGGTGCATTAAAATGTCTAAACTTGGTCAAATATATATAAGCCATATCATATACATTTGTACCCTCTGGAATTGTAATTTTAATCTTCGGCAGACCTTGATTTCCATTTACCATTCTATATGCAATTCTTATGACATTCTCAGACTTTGTAAATCTATAATCCCCAGCGAATAATCCCCTCTGCCCACCAAAAATCACAACAAATACCTTAAAAACAAAGGGTGAGGAAATGATATTTTGATCAGCTAAGCTTTCACTTATACTTGTCAATGATGAATTTGATGGTATATGAACATCAATCTGCCCCTTGGGAAAATCAATAGGAGCAACTGATGCAAGCATGAGCATTATGATAAAAATTAGTACAGCAGTTAGTACTAAATTTCTATTATAATTTTTAATAAAAGATTTCAAAAACATATATTATATTGGAAGATTTGAAGGTGCTTGACCCTTCTTTGATGGTACACGGTAAAGATTTGGAGCTGCAGCAACTTGGCCTGGGAAATGAAATATTGTTGCTAACTCCTCGGCATTAAAAACAAAGGATTGTTCAATGTACGGATTATAAAAAAACATTCTTCTCTTATATGCATCAAGAGCAATGGACATTTGTTTGTTATATCTCATATTTCTCCAATCTTGCCATGGATAATTGAATATTCTACTGTATCTTGCATCATCTGGCCTTATACCATTTAGACTTTCTGAAGCAAATTGTTTGAAACTTGCCATAATTCCACCAATATTTGCTCCATCAAAAAAATCTTTCTTTGCTATGTATACTCCTCTAATACCAACATCAAAGGCTATTTTGGTTAAACTTCTCTCTATTGCAGCAATAGTCTCCTGTTCACCTTTACTTAATGTTGGTGGAATTACTCTTCCCGATACAGGATCTTTCTTGCCTGCAATTTTGGTTTTTGGATCCCTTTGCATCATCTGATCTACAATCTTCTGAGCGCTATCCTTCCAAGCATCAGTTTTCTTCCACCAATGTCCTGGCTTTGCCTGTTCCTTTTTGTGGGCTCGTATTATAATTTGATACCATACTTGCTGATTGAAACCTACACTACCCAAAAACTCAATTAGTGGTGCTAGAGGATCAACTTTTAACTCTTCTTTTGGATCAGTATCAAGTGCATAATCTATATATGTTTTTATAGGATAGGCATCTTCCTTTACTAATTTGAATTGACAGGCGAACATTTTCATTTCTTTTGGATCATACTTTACTGATCTGGCATAATCTTCTACTTCATGTATTTCAATTCCGGGAAATTGTGCATACAAACTTGATTCAGTAAAACTCTTCTGAGATACTCTTGTCCAGATATAAAACTTTATTTGACCTTCAATAGATACCATCTCTAGTGAATACCAGGGTCTTGTCTTACCATCCCAATACTTATCATACCAAGTGCCCTCTCCACCAGTTTGATGTAAAGAAGTAAGGAACAGTTCCATTGCCAATGGAGACTTCATAGTCTCCTTTGGTAATCTTATTTCAAGCAGAACTGTCTTAGTTTTCAAAAAAAACTTTGACTGAACATAATTTACCCATAGAGGTGCAAAAATTATAAGTAGAATATATGTCAGAACTATAGGAGAAATAGTAATCAGAACTTGAACCACGTCACGATATAATGCATTAGCATAAGGAGATTGTAGAAATGTTAAGATCTCAGACAAATAAATCATGTGAATATTATATCAGGTATTAGATAAAAGAAAAAAGCCTTTCGGCCTTTTTCTAATTTAATTTTTCTCTTCTACTATATGGTACTTATTATCTTTATCCTTTCTGAAATATCTTTGATTCTGTAGATTTACCATTATTGTATTATCCTTTACATATCTTTCCTTCAATACTTTTTGTATTATTTCTTCTTTTGTAAGTGGACCGTTCTTCTCTAGAATATTTCTTATAACATCCTTTACAACACCAGCTATATATCCCCATTCCTTAAGTGCATATAATCCTCTTCCAACCAATACAAATCTAGAATCTTTGATAAGCTCATTGTGAGTAGTTGCAACATGAGCCTTCTTCTTGAATACTTGCTGTATTTGTTGAGCTACTTCTTTGAAATGAATTGGTGATCCATGCTTTCTTATAACTAGAAAGGCATAATCTCTCATACCCTTTGTTCTAACATTTGGAGATGAAGACATACCCCATTCACCTATTGCATTCTTTCCAACTTTCTTTGAAATAGATAACCATCTCTTGATTATTTCTTGATTTTTATATTTCTCTGCAACATTCTCAAGATGTGAAAGAAATTTATTTACCATTTCTGATTCTGGTAATAGATCTTGATCTGAAAGTCCAGAATATAACTTTCTCAATGATTCCTCAACATTCTTTGCTAATTCCTCATTTACATGCCATCTATGCTTGAAATGATCGTCTTCCTTTCTCTTCTTGAAAGTATCGCCAACAACAAGTATGAAATGAATATGATTTTGTAATGATTTGTCCTTTGAGACATGACCAAGGAAATCATCTTCAACAACAATACCACCTAAAGAATGTAGTAATTCCTCTAATTCAGCAAATGTGGATTTCTCAGTTTTATATATATCTGACTTTCTTATATTAGCTAGAGCATAATTCTCTATTTGTCTTACTCTTTCACGAGTAATACCATATAACTTACCGATAGAATCTAGGGTCATTTTCTCTACCTTTTTACCTAGTCCATATCGACTTATTAATACCTGCTTAGCCCTATCTGGAAGAACAGATAGTAGTCTTTTTGTTGTTTGTTTTGGCTTGAATTTTATTGTTGCCATACTTTGTTTTTATATTGATAATTAGATACTACATCAGCATTAATATAATGTCAAGGAATAGCTTTAAATCACCAAATTCATCAATTTACCCTTGATATATATAACCTTTTTAATATTTAAACCATTAACCCACTTTTTAATATCTGGCAATTCTAGAACCTTTCTCTTTATTTGATCTTCACCTTCATTTACATCTATCTCTATAGTACCCCTAACCTTACCATTAATCTGAACTACTAAATTTACTCTGTCATTTACCAATCTAGATTCATCATATTTTGGCCAATCAGTCTGATGTATAGATTTTTTATTTTTTAATATTGACCATAATTCTTCAGTAATATGAGGAGCAAATGGAGCAAGCAATTGAATTAGTATTTCATAATTTCTCTTAGAAATTATTTGTTCTTTCTCAAATTCATTTAACAATATCATCATTGAACTTATGGCAGTATTGAATCTCATTGCCTCTATATCCTCAGTAACTTTCTTGATTGTTTTGTTTACTAGAATTTCTATTTTTTCATTATTATTCTCCTTAGAAACTTTCTCCTGCAATTTCCATATTCTCTCAAGAAATCTTCTTGAACCAGCTATGGTATTTGTATCCCATGCAATAGCTTGATCAAATGGGCCCATAAACATTTCGTGAATTCTTAGTGTATCTGCTCCGACTGTCTTCACTATTTCATCAGGATTAACGACATTACCTTTTGATTTTGACATTTTCTCACCCCCCTCTGCCAAGATCATTCCATGTGATGTTCTCTTCATGTATGGCTCGCTGGTAGTAACAAGACCAAGATCAAATAGGAATTTATGCCAAAATCTTGAATAAAGTAAATGTAATGTTGTATGCTCCATTCCTCCGTTATACCAATCAACCTGATTCCAATATTTCAAATTCTTATTATCTGCGAATTTATTGGAATTCTTGGGATCCATATATCTTAAGTAATACCAGCTAGAACCCGCCCATTGTGGCATTGTATCTGTCTCTCTTTTTGCTTTACCCTTACAATTTGGACATTTTGTATTTACCCACTTTGAAATACCAGCTAGAGGTGATTCTCCAGTACCTGTTGGTGAATAGTTCTTAACTTTTGGTAATTGTAGAGGTAAATCCTTATCAGGCACTGGTACCATTCCACATTTATCACAATGGATAACAGGTATTGGCTCACCCCAATATCTTTGTCTTGAGAATACCCAGTCTCTTAATTTAAATTTTGTAACCCATTCACCTCCTAATGATTCTGTCATCTTCTTCCTTATTTCAATTGAATCTGATTCCTCTATTTTCTTAACATTTAAATTATATTTCTTTGCAAATTCCAAATCCCTATCATCATGAGCAGGAACTGCCATTACTGCTCCAGTACCATAATCAGCAAGAACATAATCGGCAACCCACAATGGTACTTCTTCATTATTAATTGGATTAATTACTTTAACTCCCTTAATTTCAACTCCTGTCTTGTCCGACTTTACATCTGTTCTCTCAATTTCTGTTTTATTCTTTACATTAGATATATATTTCTCTATTTCAGACTTATTAGAAGATAGGGAAATTAAACTCGCAATATTTGCATATTCTGGAGCGATTACAACATAGGTAACACCATACAATGTATCTGGTCTGGTTGTATATACCTTAATTTTAATTTCACTATCCTTAACCTTGAAATCAATCAGAGCCCCCTCACTCTTCCCAATCCAATTTCTTTGTTGAATTTTTATTTTCTCCAGAAATTCTGTTTCATCTAGATCTTTGTCTAATCTATCTGCATACTTTGTAATAGCAAGCATCCATTGTTCCTTCTCCTTCTGCTCAACTGGAGTGCCACATCTTTCGCAACAACCATTTATTACTTCCTCATTTGCAAGGCCTATGAGATCCTTTGGGCACCAATTGATAGTCATCTTCTTTTTGTAAGCCAGGCCCTTTTTGAAAAATTGTAGAAAAATCCATTGAGTCCATTTATAATATTTTGGATCTGTAGTATTTATTTCTCTAGACCAATCAAATGAAAATCCCAAAGATTTTAATTGTCTTCTAAATGTATCCGTATTCTTTTTTGTAACTATTGCCGGCTGTATTCCAGTCTTAATAGCATAATTCTCAGTTGGAAGACCAAATGCATCCCAACCTATTGGATATAGAACATTGTAACCTTCTCTTCTTCTCTTGCGAGAGATTATATCCATTGCTGTATTGCTTCTTATATGACCTACATGTAGTCCATCTCCAGAGGGATATGGAAATTCAATGAGTGCATAGAATTTCTTCTTTTTATTATCCTCTTTTACCTTGTTGGGTTTTTTGTTTTCCCATACTTTCTGCCATTTCTTCTCTATTTTTGTATGATCATATTGCTTCATAAGTGTATAATATCATACAACATTATTGGGTTTTTTGAAATACTTGGATTTTTTGTTTTTTAAATAGCTCATTATCTCTTTATTGAAATTCTGAGCGAAACTTTCTATATCTTTTATCTTCTTTTGTTTAACTGCTAGAAATCTCTCGAAATCAATATTTCTCTTTAACCAATGATCTTCCTCCGAGACTAATACTACAAGTATTGGTTCTAATTTCTCTATTATATATACAAATTTTGATTCCTCGTCTTTTTTCTTTTCATATTGCTCTATCAACTTCCACATTGATTTTTGTTTTGGATACTTTTTAATTAATTTTAAGAATGAAATATGCTCTGCCTTTACTTTATCCTCATGCTTCCTGTCTGAATATATAGAAGTATCTCCTGTATACACTTCTACCAAATCATGCAAAAGAGCGTATTTTATAACTTTATTTACATCTAATTTCAACTTATACTCCTCTACTATCATCCAACATAACATAGCTACTCTGAATGAATGTTCTACATCATTGTCTGGATCATGCTTGGAGTGAATAGATGCTAAATCTCTATAAATTAAATTATATTCCTTTAGTAATTTCTGAAATGACAAGATTTTTGAGAAATATTTCATATGCTAGTTATAGCATAAATGGTAAAGAACGCCAGCGATTGCTCGCTAGCGTTCTGTGTTGGGAAACTTCTGAGCGTTTCCTAGCCTCTTGGCATTTCGGAATCGATCAGCTGATCGGTACCGAATACTGGGATAAGATAGTACACTCCCGGTTCGAACTTCAGCTCGACCACAGGAATGTTGGCAAGACCCTCCTTGGTGCCATATGGAATCTTGACACCAGTGGCTGAGTTGATCAGCCACAAGCCAGAAAACCAATACCCTCCACCCCTCTCACTGGTGCGAAACCAGATTGAGCGAGTTGAAGTCTCAGTGATGTGCAACTCTGCAGTAATGCTTTCGCCGTAGCGATTGATGGTATCAATGACAACGTCCACATCACTGTCGACGAATGCCTTGATACCCTTGATAAAGGTCTTGGCCTTGATATCAAAATCAGAGTGAGAAATCAATCCCCCAGTTCTGACATTCCAGTAACTCATGATCTGCGTGCCCTTATTGTTGATTTGGGCTGCGAACAAACCATTTTGTCCAGTCAGATATGGTGGGTAGTATACCTTTCCATTCTGAGTGAAGATCTCAGACACATTGTCTGTGTCAGTTGATCCATCTTCTCGGAAAGGAATGAAGTATCCCTGAACTACTCCTGGAATACTGATCGGAACATTGTTGAGTCCCAATTCCAGACCACCGTAATTGTTAGGCAACGAATACCAATACTTGGTACTATCAGGAGGAACAAGCCAGAATGGCTTGGACCCATTGAACAAAACATCACCATCACCATTCCAAACACTGGCACTAATGCGCAGGGAGTCACGGGGATTGATCACAGTCACGCTGAGTGAGATATTCGCAATGGCATTGGAAATGCCAAGTGAATTGTTCTGGCCTTCACCGAGCCTGACATATCGACCCCTGGGAAGATCATTCACCTCAAGGGAGGTGGTGATTGAAGCCTCGACCGTCACAGCTTGCCTGAAGGCCTCTACACGAAGTAGATCCCTCGAGCTGATCTGCGGAAGTATCTTGGGGATTTGACCCATGACACTGATACATCCGGCCAGAAGGATCCAAATGCACGCCAACAAGTTTTTGATTTTCATTCTAATTCTGAGTTTGAGTTTTGTTGTTTACTTCCCGAAGCTTGGAATGGCTTGAAGATTAGTGAAGACGATGGGAGCATTGCTAGTCCCAACAGTATCACTAACCATTTCCGCCTTATCAGACACTGCCCTGCTATCCTTACCATCGCTAAAGACGACAGTGATCACAGTAGCAAGGAGTAGCATAGCAAGCGATCCAAGTCGAACCGACAGCCGAATTTGAGGTTTTTGAGTGTTCATTTTGAGTTTATGGGAAGGAGCAATTCGTCAGTGACATTATCATATTTATTGATATGTGTCAATGTGCAAACCTGCCATTCCCAGTGCATTATATTGACAAAAATACTATTTACATGATATAATACAAACTGGAATAGTACCATGACAATCTCACCTGACTTGATCGAGGCACCGGTAGCCTCCAAGGCACAAATAATGTCAGGGACAAAAAATCCCTACATTAGTTTCCAGGAACTGGAAACTCTGTGCCAGGACAACGAGACACTTCAAATGTGTCTTCAGGATTTCGCGAATCTTGCTCTTCGATATGCTGGTACGGTGTGTCGATTTGAACAGATTGTTGCGTGTGGACAGGAGTCCAACGAAGATGGTGTTCGCGAAGAAATCGAGCATGTACGCTCGACAATTCACAACAGCACTATCGAATCAATCAACATACTGTCCCGTAATCTCCGGCTGTTCGGGATTGCAAATTCATGGATCGCAAAAGTAGTGAGCGGTGGACGAGCCGGTTATGGAAAGTTCGCCATCCTCATTGCCTTTGAAATCGCCCGTAGAAGTTGATTTATGAAAAACGGGAAAAAAATTGACACGAGGACACGAATTCTCCGGTACGCCGAGTTGGTATTTGAGGGTAGTCGGCGACAACTGAGCTCCTCTGAAAAGAAGGAGATGCTCGAGATAGAGTCATGTCTGATGATGACTCGCACACAGCTGTTGGAAGCAGCTGAGAAACAAATTCTTCCCGAAGGCTAGATTTCGAACCTTCGACAAAGCACCCACGAGACCAGATCTCGCTGGGTGTTTTTTATTTAAACCCTAAACTCCATTGTATCCCAAAAAATAGAATGTAACTCATATTCTTACTTGACTTTTTATCAGAAAGGAGTAATCTCTAGATCAAGTCAGGTTCCGGTTTGAATGGAGAGCTAAGCAGGACTCGTAAGACTTCGGTCTTATGACTGGTCTCAGATAAACTCTCTTCATTTGACCAAAGTACAAGGTCAAAGCTTCATTCCGGTTGGAAATCTGACATATGCCCTGTGGTTCAAACCTAAGGGCTTTTTTCTTGTTTAAACCTTAAACTCTATGAGACCTCCATCTTCTCAACATTTGGGTTATTTTGGCAAAT
>CAZVVX010000011.1:0-19865 GCA_964631035.1 uncultured Candidatus Saccharibacteria bacterium
ATTTCTTGCTGATTACAAATTAATTAATCCGCCAAATGTGTGTACCTAAAACACTTACCTATTGACTTTTATTTTTTTAATGATAATATGTCTATATATGAAAAATACATATTTAATAACCGTCGTATCATTTTTAATAGTTGTTCTAGTTTTTTCTCGTGATTTTTCTTTTAATTTAAATAATAAATTATCTTTTAACGATAATTCATCCCCATCTGTATTGGCAGTATCTGTAGTATCAATAGATAATATTGATGGTTTAGCAGCTATTTTCTCAGCAAATAGTAAAGATATAAAATGGATCAGTAATAATTTCTCAGGTAATACAGGAGTAAACATTAATCTTCTAAGGAAGATTTCAGGAGATCCTATTGAGTATGAATTAGTTAGAACAATAGTAAAGAATACTCCTAATGATGGTAGTTATCTTTGGACCCCAAGAGAAGGTGAAATAAATAGTGGTCTATATATAGAAGTCTCATGTCCACAGTATTCTAGTACCAAATGTACTGTTTCTGGTAATCCACTTGAGGTTATCTCTGATAGATAAAATATTAATCAATATTTTGCCACCAATTTGAAACTGGTGCTAATTTTATAATATTTATTACATCCTCTTCTGAATCAGTAATTTTAAAAAGATTAATATTTTCAGAATCAATAGTTTTGTATTTATTAAGCATTTGATCCTTGATTAATTCAACAAATGGACTCCAAAAGTCTTTACCAAATAATATTATCGGTACATCTGGTATCTTTTTTGTCTGTAGTAAAGTTAATATTCCAAATAATTCATCAAATGTACCAAAACCACCAGGAAAGAAAATATATGCCTCTGCAGCAAAGTTCATAAGAGGTTTTCTGACAAAGAAATAATTTAATAGTACAGATTCTGTAACGTATTCATTTATTTTTTGTTCTCTAGGAAGTTCAATATTTATTCCGATAGAATTACCATTAGCATTTTTTGCACCCTTATTTGATGCTTCCATTATTCCAGGACCTCCACCTGTGATTATCGTATAACCTAAATCCTTGACTATTTTTTCTCCAAGACTTTGTGCTTTTGAATAATATTGATTATCTCTATTGATTCTTGATGAACCGAAGATCGTTACAGACTTGGGATATTTTTTTAATAATTCAAATCCTTTTTTAAATTCTTTACTAATCTCACTGACATGATTATCAATTTCTTTAATAATTTCTTTTTTCGTTATTTCATTTTGCATGGCGCTTATTATATCATATGTTATTATGCCTGTTATGAAATTTTCAATTGAAAAAGAGTTAAACAATACTCGAGCTAGAGTTGGCAAGATTGAAACATCTAATGGATCTATAGAGACCCCGGCATTTATAGTTGTAGGCACCAAGGCTACAGTTAAAGCGCTAACACCTGAGCAAGTATTGTCTATTGGAGCTCAGGCTATACTTTCAAATACCTATCATTTGTATCTTCAACCAGGAGAGGAAATATTGAAACAATCAGGAGGGTTAAATAAATTTATGAATTGGCAGGGACCAACATTTACTGATTCTGGAGGATTTCAGGTATTCTCATTGGGAGTTGCTTATGGCAATAAAGTTTCAAAAGTCGCTGTAGATGATGAGAAGACCGATGAAGGTGAAGATAGTAATCATGCAAGATTAGTATCTATAGATGATGATGGTATTGATTTTAAATCTATCATTGATGGAAGTAGTCATAGATTTACCCCTGAGAGATCTATTGAAATTCAACATAATATTGGTGCAGATATAATATTTGCTTTTGATGAATGTACATCACCTCATGCTAGTTACGAATATCAAAGAGAAGCAATGAATAGAACACATAGATGGGCAGAGAGATCATTAAAGTATCATAAAGATAATAATACAAATAATCAGGCATTATTTGGTATTGTGCAAGGTGGACGCTATGAAGATTTAAGGAAAGAAAGTGCTAAATTTATTTCAAAACTAGATTTCGATGGTTTTGGCATTGGCGGATCATTTGATAAAGAGGATATGTATACCACCGTTGGTTGGGTAAATGATTGTTTGCCAAAAAATAAACCAAGACATTTGCTGGGTATAGGTGAACCTATGGATTTGTTTGGTGGTATTGAGAATGGTGCTGATACATTTGACTGTGTAGCTCCAACAAGAATAGCTAGGAATGGTGGTATTTATACATTTGATGGAAGAATAAATATTCTAAATGAGAAATATAAAAATGATTTTACAAAATTAGATGCTGATTGTAGTTGTTATACATGTACAAATTATACTAGGGCATATTTATCCCACCTCTTTAGATCAAAAGAGATTCTTGGTGCTACTTTAGCATCAATTCATAATCTCTATTTTACAGTTAATTTGGTTAAAAGTATTAGAGGATCAATGCTTGATGGTAGTTTTTTTGAATTTAAAAAGAGATTTATTGGAAGATACTATAAAAATTAAATCTCTTTTGGTTGGTAGTCTGTTGGCGCCTGTTTTAGCCACCATTCTATATGTTCTTTATTTAATAATCCCTCTCTTGCTCCAACATATTGTATTACCGACATAGGATTTACAGGTGCCCAGACTAATGCTTCAAGTGGAGTTTTGCCCATAATTAATGCTGCGACGAAAGTTGCAGAGAATGCATCACCACATCCAGTTCTTTCTATTGGTGGTTTGGGATCTGGATATACAGGCATGAAATAATAATGATCACCATCAAACATAAATGCACCTTTTGGTCCATCTGTTATAAGTACTATTTTGGGTCCGTATTTATGGATTTCATTTAATAAGATCTTGATATCTCTGGACTCATTGTGCAGTATTCTTTGTGCTTCTTCTACATTACAAATGAATACTTCGGTCTTCTCGTATATGCCTTTTAATTCTTGCAATCCTAATTTTATTTGGAATGTACCTGGTTGAAAGGCTAACTTTATACTAGGATTTTGATTTAAATATTCAATTATCTCTTTATGATAGTCTTTTGTATTTGATGCTAATGAGCTGAGGTATATCCATTTTGGTGGTCTTTTGATATTTGGTAACTTGTATTCATATTCAACATGATTTATAAGAATTGTTCTATCAACATCATACCAAAGTACAAAATGGTAATTTGTAGGTTTGTTCTTGTGAATTTTGATATATCTGCTATCAACTTCCTCATTCTTTAGGGTATTTAGACAGTCTTTGCCATTTTGATCATCACCGATCTGTGCTATTAGTGCTGATCGTATGCCAAGTCTTGCTACAGCAGTAGCTGCATTTGCAGAATTTCCAACTGCTGTAATGATCTTAGTGTATTCAAATGGTACTTTGTCACCAAATTTCATACATAATTCACAATTCTCAGTATCAACTCTACAATGTACACTTGCTTCTTTAATTCTAATAAAGGCATCGGTTGTAATATCCCCAATTGCCAGAAAATCAATATTTTTATCAAACATATATGTTAGAATTATAACATGAAGTCATTACAAAAATATATTCAAGAGGCAAAAGATAGTAAGATAGCGATCGGACATTTTAATATTTCAAATTTAGAAGGTTTCTGGGCTGTAGTCCTGGCTGCAAAAGAGCTAGATGTTCCTGTAATAATCGGAGTATCAGAGGGTGAAAGGGATTTTGTTGGTTTAAATGAGATTATATCAGTTGTTAAATCTTATAGAGAAAGAACAGGCCAGCCAGTATTTATTAATGCAGATCATACCTATTCATTTGATAGGGTTAAAGAGGCAGTGGACGCGGGTTTTGATTCAGTAATATTTGATGGTACTGAATTATCTTTTGAAGACAATATGGATACAACAAAGAAATGCGTTGATTATGCAAAATCAAAAAATCCTAATATTCTGATTGAAGCAGAAATAGGTTTTATAGGCAAATCATCAAAACTACTGGATTCTATCCCTGAAGGAGTGGGAAGACTTACATCAGTTGATGAGGCAAAAGAATTTGTTGAGAAGACTGGAGTGGATATGCTTGCACCAGCAGTAGGCAATATTCATGGAATGGTAAAGGGGGGTGAGCCCGCACTGAATATTGATAGAATATCTGAAATAAGTAGTGCGGTTAACTTACCTCTAGTATTACATGGTGCATCAGGTAACTCTGCTGAAGATATAATAGGTTCAATAAATTCTGGTGTAGCTATTGTACATATAAATACAGAGCTAAGAGTTGCTTATAAGCATGGTCTAGTGCAGTCCCTGCAAGAATTTCCAGATGAATTATCACCATATAAATATTTAAAGAGTGCTAGAAATTCAATGCAGAAGGTTATTGAAGATAAAATCAAATTATTTAGTAAAAAATAAAATATGAAAGTATATATAACAAGGAAAATTCCAGAGGTTGGAATAAATATTTTAAAAGAAAAGGGGTATGAGGTGGTTATCAATCCCAAAGATAGACCATTGAACAAGAATGAATTGATAAGTGAAATTAAAGGTAATGATTATGATGCTGTTTTAACTCTACTGACAGATACTGTTGATGCAGAAGTTATGGATTCTGCACCATCAGTAAGAATATATGCCAATTTTGCTATTGGTTATAATAATTATGATCTTGAAGAAGCTAAGAAGCGTGGCATTTACATGACCAACACTCCCGGAGGTGGTGCTGATAGGGTTGCAGAACATACCTGGGCATTGATATTAGCATTATCATGTAGAGTTGTTGAGGGTGATAAATACATGCGATCAGGAAAGTATAATGGCTGGGATCCAATGCTTCTTCATGGTACGAAATTAGCAGGTAAGACTATCGGTATTTTAGGTTCTGGTCGTATAGGTGCTGATGTTGCACATAAAGGTAAGAATGGCTTCGGTATGGATGTTATTTATTATGATGTAAAGAGAAATGAACAAATGGAAAAAGAAATTGAAGCAAAATATTATGATAATGTTGATGATGTTCTAAAAAACTCCGATATTGTCTCTATACATGTACCATTATTGGATTCTACGCATCATTTAATTGATGAGAGAAGACTTGGCTTAATGAAATCTAATTCATATCTAATAAATACATCAAGGGGTCCTGTTATTGACGAGAAAGCACTAGTAGAAGCTCTAAAGAATAATAAGATCAAAGGTGCTGGATTAGATGTATTTGAATTTGAGCCAAAGTTGGCTTCTGGTCTAGTTGATCTACAAAATGTAGTATTAACACCACATATTGCTTCTGGTACAGAGGAAGCAAGAATTGATATGGCAACTATATCTGCCAATAATATCATTGATTGTTTGTCAGGGATAATTCCGAGAAATAATGTGGTACAATAATATTATTATTAGTTAATTTCTAAATTATGTCAGTAGAATTTGAATCAGATCAATTTCAAAATCAATATAGGTCAAGAACTGTTCTAGGTCAGCCACAAGTGCCAAGTATGGCTTCATGGTTGATTAAGAAAGGTATCATTAAAGAAGAATCAAAGGCGGGTGGTATTCTTATCGGATTAGTTGTGTTTAACTTTGTTGCTACAGCAATTTTGATTTATTATTTTGTTTTTTAAAAAATGAGAAAATTACATTCAAAAGGATTTACTCTTATTGAACTATTAGTTGTGATATCAATTATAGGTCTACTTTCATCTGTTGTTTTGGCTGCACTCTCAACTGCTAAGGACAGAGGAAGGGTTGCTGGGGGGGCAAAGATTCTCAACTCATAGTTATAGAACACTTGGTGATGAAGCAGTAGCATATTACAAATTTGATGAGGGCTCTGGTGCTGTGGTAAACGATACATGGGGTTCAAATAATGGTAGTATTGTTAATGGTAGCTGGACAGCAAGCGGTATGCTAAATTCAGCAATATATCTACCAGCAGGAATTGATAGTTATGTAAATATACCTGCAAGTTCTACTTTTGATCCTACACCAGAATTAACAATTATGGCTTGGGTCAAACTCGATTCAGTAGTGTCTAGACAAACACTTATTACAGAGGCTTGGGGTAGTTGTTGTCACTATGACAAAATGGTTGCAATTGAAGCCGGTAGAATATATTTCTATGCATGTGCACGGGCCTCAGCATGCGGAGGAACTGCGGGTGAAACCAATTCCTTAATCGGTATTACAGCAGGTAAATGGCATCATATTGCGGTGACAGCTAAAGAAGGACAAAGACCAAATTTTTATATTGATGGAATATTGAGAAATGATTCATCGTCAACAATTCAATATAGTGTTGTAGATAAGCATAGTGGACAGAAGGTTACCATTGGAGCTATGCCACCGGCAGGGGGTACAGGTACTTATTTGCAGAGATTGGCAGGTTATATTGATGAATTTGGTGTATATAAGAAGTCGTTTGGCTTAGCTCAAATACAAGAGTATTATGCTATTACAGCACCAAAATACGGAATAGCTGTGAATAAATAATGCATATACATTTGAATTATTGACTTTATTTGTATTATTTGTTTATAATGGTGCCTATGCTTACATTAAATGCCGAACTAAGAGATATAAAGGTTAGTCCAGAGAAATTACGCTCTCAAGGAAGAATTCCTGCTGTATTCTACGGTCCAAAGGAGAAGAATACACCAATATCTGTATCTACAATTGATTTTATTAAAGTTTTCAAAAAAGCAGGAGAATCTTCCGTTATTATTCTAAATGATGGAAAGACTGATCATGAAGTTTTGATACAGGACATAGATGTACATCCAGTTACAGGAGCTCCAAGACATGCTGATTTTTATGTAATAGAGAAGGGTAAGAAAGTTAAAGTTAATATACCACTAGTATTTGAAGGTGTGTCTCCAGCGGTAAAGGATAAGGGTGCTATTCTAGTGAAGGTTGCACGAGATCTCGAGATTGAAGCAACACCAAAAGATTTACCACATGAATTAAAGGTTGATATATCAACATTAGTTGATTTCTCAAGTACAATTTCAGCTAAAGATATCAAGTTGCCATCAGGGGTGTCTCTAGTATCTGGTGCAGATGAGATAATCGCCTCAGTAGCAGAAGCAAAGGAAGAGGTAGATGAAGTAAAACCAATAGATATGTCAGCTATAGAAGTTGAAAAGAAAGGTAAGGTTGAGAAGGAGGGTGAAGATGCTCCAGCAGATGGTGCTGAATCCAAGAAGTCTGAATAGTCACTTTATATTTGTGATACAATATAATTCATGAATAGATTTTTCCGTTGCCTTTTTATTTGTCTATTTCTGTTCTCATATTCAAATTTAACTTTTGCTCAGGAGATTGAAACTCAAGCTGATAAGGAAATAAGATTAAAAAATGAGCTATCCGAAGTAGAGAAACAAATAGCCGAAAATGAAAAGATATTAGTGAATACTCAAAATCAAACCGCTTCATTGAAGAGGGATATTTTGATTTTAGATACCAAGATAAAGACAGCGCAGTTGAATATAAAAGCTAAAAATATTGCTATTGAGGCATTAGGTAAAGACATAAACAAAAAGCAGGAGAAGATCAATAGTCTTGAAGAAAGAATAAATAGGGGAAAAGAAACTTTAGCTCAAATAATGAGAAAGACAAATGAGGTTGATGACCTTAATCTACCTGAATTTCTTTTGACTAGGCAAAATCTTACAAATTTTCTTTCTGATTTGGATAATTTTGAATCAGTTCAAGAGTCTTTGAAATTAACCTTTGAGCAGATTAGAGATGACAAAAGTGAGACTGAGGCTGAGAAGAATCAGCTATCAAGAAGGAAAGATAAAGAATTAGATGCAAAAGCAGCTATTGAAACTGAGAAGAAGAACATAGAGAATGATGAGAAAGAGAAACAAAGATTATTGGTTATTAGTAAGGGAAATGAGAAAGCATACTCTGCACTTCTATCTGAGAGAAAATCAAAAGCTGCACAGATTCGCGCTGCACTATTCTCTCTTCGCGACTCAGCAGCTATTCCATTTGAATTAGCTTTGAAATATGCCAATGAAGCATCAAAATCTACAGGTATTAGACCAGCATTTCTATTGGCAATACTTACTCAAGAATCATCTCTCGGTAAAAATGTTGGTACCTGTTATCTGACCAATCCATCAACAGGTGCTGGAGTTAGTGTAAAATCTGGTACAAATTTCTCAAATGTCATGAAGCCTGGTAGAGATGTTGAGCCATTCATACAAATAACAAAATCTTTAGACATGGATTATTCCAAGACCTTGGTATCATGTCCTATAGCTGGTGCGGGTGGTTATGGAGGTGCTATGGGTCCTGCTCAATTCATCGCATCAACATGGATGTTGTTCAAGGATAAGATATCTAGAGCGACTGGTGTTAATAATCCCAATCCTTGGAATCCTGAGCATGCATTTATTGCTTCAGCTATATATTTAACAGAATTAGGAGCATATTCTGGTAGTTATACTGCAGAGAAGAATGCTGCATGTAAATATTATTCAGGTAAAATTTGCAATACAAAATCAGTAAATAATTCATATGGTGTTCAGGTTATGGCCAAGGCAGATAATATTCAGAGAAATATGATAAATCCTTTACAAGGGTTGTAAAAAACCCATGTTTCTGATAGAGTATTGTTTACTATGAAAAAAGATATTCATCCAAAGGAATATAGACCTGTAATCTTCATTGATAACTCAAATGGAGCTCAATTTCTAATTTCTTCTACAATCAATACAAAAGAGAAAGCAAAATGGACAGATGGTAAAGAATATCCAGCTTTCCACATTGAAATATCAAGTGCATCCCACCCATTCTATACAAATCAAGAGAAGACATTGGACAGTGCTGGACGAGTTGAGAAATTCAAGACAAGACAATCAAAAGCAACATCAAAAAAGTCTGACAAAAAGGCTTAGATTTTGATAATGAATTTAGAAGAGTATAAAAAGAATCACAAAACAGCTTATTTAGCTGAAATATATGAAAAGCTTCTAAAAGATGAAGCTGATCTCAATTCTCTTTTGTCTTCTGATCCCTCAATGAAAGAAATGGCTGAGAATGATCTGGCTAATATTTCTTTGCAGAAAAAAAACACCGAGGATCAGATTAAAGCTATATTGGATTCTGAAAAAGAAGAAATAGAATACCCTACAGAATTGATTCTAGAAGTTAGAGCGGGTACTGGTGGTGATGAAGCAACATTGTTTGCAGAGGAATTAATGCAAATGTATAAGAAATATGCTGAGACTCAAGGATGGTCTGTAAAGATTATTGATGAATTGACTCTAGAGATTAAAGGTAAAACTGCTTATAGATTATTGAGATATGAGACAGGAGTGCATAGAGTACAGAGAATTCCCGAAACAGAGAAGATGGGTAGAGTTCATACATCAACAGCTTCTGTGGCAATTTTGCCACTTAGGAAAAAGGTTAAATTTGAGATTAATCCTGTAGATTTGCATATGGAATTCTCACGTGCAGGTGGCAAGGGAGGTCAGAATGTTAATAAAGTCGAAACAGCAGTAAGAATTCTTCATATACCTACCGGTATTGATGTAAGAGCTACAGCTGAGAGAAGTCAGTCGGCGAATCGTGAGATGGCCATGGCTATTTTGAGTGCAAAGCTTGAAGCGCTGAAAGAAGAAGAGGAAGCCAAGAAGTTTAGTGCTAATAGAAAGGGTCAAATAGGTACAGGTGATAGATCTGAAAAGATTAGAACTTACAATTTTCCACAGGATAGGATTACTGATCATAGAATAAAGGAGTCTTGGAGTAATATACATACAATAATGGCTGGCAAAATTGATAGTATTATTGATGCATTACAAAATTATGAACAAAATCAAGAAAAGTTGCAAAATTAAGCCTTATTTGCTAAACTCTCTCTACATTATTTCATTATATTTATGTCACAAAATATCGATACCAAATCAAATAATCCGATTATAGATAACATGTTCAAGGCAGGTGCTCATTTTGGTTTCTCAAAGACAAGAAGACATCCGACAATTACTCCTTATATATTTGGTATTAAGAATAAAGTTGAGATTTTTGACCTTGAGAAAACAAGCGAGTTACTAAATAAAGCACTAGCTTTTGTTGCAGGCCTAGCTAAAGATGGTAAAACTATACTTTTTGTAGGTGGTAAGAGTGAGGCTAGAAATTCTATTAAGAACTCTGCTCTTTCAATAAATATGCCATATGTTGATGGTAGATGGATTGGTGGTACTCTTACAAATTTCCCTCAAATAAGAAAGAGAGTTGAGAAATTAGAAAGATTAAATTCAGAGAAAGAAAAGGGCGAACTTGCTAAATACACTAAGAAAGAAAGACTATTGATTGATAGAGAAATAGCAAATCTAGAGAGATTCTTCTCTGGTATTGTTTCTATGAAAGATTTACCAAAGGCCATTTTTGTTGTAGATCCTAAAAAGGAGAAAACAGCAGTAAAAGAAGCAAGAGATATGGGTATACCTGTTATCTCTCTTCTTGGATCAGATTGTAATATAAAGGATGTTGATTATCCAATCATTGGTAACGATTCATCACAGATGAGTATTCAATTCTTTGCTCAGGCTATTTCTAAGGCATATTTTGACTCAAAGAAGTCTTAATCATTGTTTCATTTTCTGGTATAATATGGGTTAATAGTTTTATTAGATTAATTAATCACTAATATGATAACTACTGAACAAATAAAGGAATTAAGAGACACTACAGGTGTATCTGTAATGCAATGCAAGAAGGCCCTTGAAGAAGCAGAAGGCAATATTGAGAAGGCAATTGTCATTCTTCGAAAGAAGAGTGGTGAAATAGCTGCTAAGAAGGGTGATAGAACATTTGGTGCCGGTACAATACAGGCATATATTCATTCAACAGGTAGAGTTGGTACTATTGTTGAGCTTCTTTGTGAGACAGATTTCGTATCTGGTAATGATGAATTCAAATCATTAGCTAGAGATATAGCTATGCATATTACCGCTTCAAATCCCAAGTTTCTAAGAAAGGAAGATATAACAGAGGAAGCTAGAAATCTTGCAAAAGAAGTTTTTATGAAAGAAGTAGAGGGCAAGCCAAAGGAAATGCAAGATAAGATTCTTGAAGGTAAGCTAGCTACATATTTTGGTGAGATGGTTTTGTTGAATCAACCATTTATTAAGAATCCTGATCTAACAATCGAGTCCTTAGTTCAAGCTGCTGTACAAAAGTTCGGTGAGAAGATTGAGATCTCAAGATTTGAGAGATTTGGTGTTCTTGAGAGATAATTTATGTCAACTTTTTTGGATACATCAGTAATTACTTTCTATGTTTCATTTCTTGGTATTGTTGGAATGATATATTTAAAGTATTTGGAGTTAAATAAAAATAAAAGATATTTTATTTCAAAATTGTCTGAGAGGGCAGACAGAACTATTGTTCTAGTTTATAACAATATAAGAAAGATTATACTTTCTATAAATAAAGATAATGCTATTGCACTTATTCAATGGATTGCGTATTATATTCTCTCATGGGCTAGAGATACCTATATTTGGCTCTATAGGAAGGCCAGATCACATCCACCATCAAAGATGGTTGTAGATATGGTGAGAGGTAGGGGTGAAGTGAAGAGGAATGGAGGTGTATCGTTTTATTTAAGAAGAATAGCACAGAAGGATGAGGATAGTGTAAAATAGTTTGATGTAGTTTTTGAAAAGTTAATATGCCACCTTAGCTCAGTTGGTAGAGCAACGCTTTTGTAAAGCGAAGGTCCCCAGTTCAAGTCTGGGAGGTGGCTCATGAATAAGTCCACAGAATATATTATTCCAAATGAATCAGAGCAATCTTTAAGAAAGTCTCTTTCTGAAAGGAAAGATGCTGAAGCACAAAGAATAGTTAAATATTTAGAGATGCCTGACCTTTCCAGAACTCCAGGCAGTCCACTATATGAAATAATACAGAAAGTTAGAACTCTTCCTGGACTAAAGAATTTTGATAACATTGTAATTCCAGAAATAGTGCCTGTTGATGTAAGTTTTGATTTATTTGATTTCGCTCCAAATCATCCCGCAAGAAGTAAGTCCGATACGTATTATGCTGATGAAACAAATATTTTGAGAACACATGATACAGTCATGTGGTATTACTATATGAATTTGCCTGAGATAAAAGAGAAGGTTAAGAATGGTGAAGAGCTAGGCGTAATGTGCTATGGCAAGGTTTATAGAAAAGATGAAATAGATAGAAAGCATATGAATATTTTCCATCAAATGGGTGGATTATATATGGTTCCAGAATCCAAGAAAAAGCTTTCAATAGATGATTTAAAAAACATTTTATCTCATATAGTTCAAGGAATATTTGGTAATGAAGTCAAATATCGTTTTAATGTTGATACATTTCCATATACTGACCCAAGTTTGGAAGTTGAAGTTGAGATCAATGGGCAATGGATGGAGATACTAGGTGGAGGTATGCCCAAGGCAAGTGTAATGAAGAATTTTGGTGTAGAAGGATACAATGGCTGGGCATTCGGTTTCGGACTTGAAAGACTTGCTATTATAGGTATGGAATTACCTGATATTCGTCTATTATGGTCAAAGGATCCAAGAGTTGTTAAACAATTAAAACTTGGTCATAAATACACTGATGTTAGTAAGTATCCAGCGATTGTGAGAGATATTTCATTTATTGTAAAAAATGATTTTATACCAAATAACTATTTTGATTTAGTTCGTGATGTTGCTCCTGATATGGTAGAAGAAGTAGCTTTGTTAGACAAATACGAAAATGATGCAAAATTTGGAAAGGGAAATATTAGCTATGCTTACAGAATAACTTACAGAACACTAGATAGAACTCTTACAAATCAAGAGATAGATGCACTACATAAGAAGTTGGAAGAAACTACAGTCAAAACATATAATGCGAAGATTAGGTAAATAACAAAAACCACCCCGTCCAAAATTGACGGGGTGTGTTGATTTGGTGCGGGGTTCTATTTGCGAACATAAGCACCAAATTTGAATTGTCCGTTCAGCAAACGGAGCAACTCGATATTTCCGGTGCTCTCTGCGAGCGCGTGGATTTTATTGATTTGCTCCATGGACTTTTCGAGTCCACTGGCTATTTTCCGAACCCGTACTTCTCGTTGTTCCTGTGTAGCGGATTCAACCTTTTCAGGATCACAGTGATGTTTGCAGATTGACAGACAACGCATTAGATTGGTTTCTTCAGTTCGGTCGAGGTGCATAGTGTAGGGGTCCTATTTGGTATATTAAAACATAATTATGATAAATTCAACAGTACGGTAATTATTAACAAAAACCACCCCTTCCATAACTTAAGAAGGGGTGTGGTGGATCTGGTGCGTGGTTCCGTTAGGTAATATCAGCACCAAATTCGAACAGTTCGCCAAGTAGTTCAAGTAGAGGTTCATTCCCTGTCTCTTGAGCAAATTTAAGTATTTTATTGGCCTGTTGTCTGCATTTTTTTAGTCCTGATTCTGCAAAGCGTAGTCGTTGTTCCGACTCAAAATTTAGCGGTGGATGAAACTTGGTGTAATCAATTTCGTCTGAAATTCTGAATAGACATGCAGCCAGATTTGCATTTTCGGGTGTGGTCATAGCAGTAACTCCAATATCAAGATAAGATATCATTAAGCAATAGTCAATAGTACTAATTTAGATAAAAATTTGCTATAATTACCCCACTAAAACAAAGCGAAATACCCATGGCTAAAGACAAGAAAGACAATTATGGTGCAGATTCTATACAGGTACTAGAAGGGTTGGAACCAGTACGAAAGCGTCCTGGAATGTACATAGGAACCACAGGTCCAGATGGTCTTCATCATTTAATTACAGAAATATTTGATAACTCTAGAGATGAAGCTATGGGTGGCCATGCCAATCATATTGAAGTGGCTCTTCTACCTAGCAATAGAGTTAGAGTTGTAGATAATGGTAGAGGAATTCCAGTTGATGTACATAAGTCTACCAAGGTCTCTGCACTAGAGACTATCATGACTGTTCTACATGCAGGAGGTAAATTCGGCGGTGAGGATAGTGGATATAAGGTCTCAGGAGGTCTGCACGGAGTAGGAGCTTCAGTAGTAAATGCTCTTTCTATCTACACCCAAGTTTGGGTTCATAAAGACGGTGGAATTTATACTCAAGAATATTCTCAAGGAAAGAAAAAAGCCGCAGTCAAAAAGATTGGTAGTACAAAGGAGCACGGAACCATAACAGCTTTTGAGCCAGATGCAATAATATTTAAAGAAATATCTTTTGATGCAAATAGAATTGTTAATTTCCTCCGACAACAAGCATATCTTGTAAAGGCACTTAGAATAACATTTATTGATGCTAGAGAGGTAAAGGATTTAGATTTAGATGAGAAAGTGTATTATTTAAGCGAATTAAATTTACAAGTTCCTTCTCAATCATTCTATTTTG
Organism: uncultured Candidatus Saccharibacteria bacterium; assembly: GCA_964631035.1. Lineage (GTDB taxonomy): Bacteria > Patescibacteriota > Minisyncoccia > Phycocordibacterales > PALSA-1337 > CAIOGI01. The sequence continues at coordinate 14,324 of CAZVVX010000011.1, forward strand.
AAAATGGACTTACATCACTTGTAAAATTCAACAATCAAATACTCAAGCCAATTCATAAGAATATATTTTATGTTGAGAAAAAAGTTGAGGGAGTAGAATCAGTTGAAGTAGCACTTCAATATGCTGATGATATTTCTGCAAGAATTCTTGCCTTTGCAAATAATATTTATAATCCTGAAGGCGGTACGCATGTTACAGGTTTCAAAACTGCTTTGACAAGAAGTCTTAACACTTATGCAAAGAAGAATAATCTTGCAAAGGACGGTGAAGATAATTTCACTGGAGATGATGTGCTTGAAGGACTTACAGTAGTTATTTCAGTTAAACTAAGGGAAATTCAATTTGAAGGGCAGACAAAAGCCAAACTTGGTTCTGTTGAGGCACAAAGCGCGGTTGCCACTGTTTTTGGAGAAGCATTCGCCGCTTTCTTGGAGGAGAATCCAGATGATGCAAGATCAATAGTTACAAAAGTTATTCTTGCAATGAAAGCTCGTAAGGCAGCAAAGGCAGCTAAGGACAGTGTTCTTAGAAAGGGTGCATTAGAAGGAATGACACTACCAGGAAAGCTTGCTGATTGCCAGACAAATGTCGCTTCCGAGTCAGAATTATTTATAGTAGAGGGGGATTCTGCTGGAGGTACAGCTAAGACAGGTAGAGATAGAAGGACTCAAGCTATACTGCCTTTGAGAGGTAAAATTTTAAATATAGAAAGAGCAAGACTAGACAGAATGCTTGGTTCAGAACAGATTAAGAATCTAGTTCTAGCATTTGGTACTGCTATTGGAGATACATTTGATATTTCAAAATTAAGATATCACAAAATTATTCTAGCAACAGATGCCGATGTTGACGGAGCGCATATTCGCACTCTTATTCTTACTTTGCTTTACAGATATTTCAAACCACTTATTGAAGGAGGATATGTATATATTGCTCAGCCCCCACTTTATAAAGTAAAGAGGGGAAAGGAAATAATGTATTTCTATTCTGATGAAGAAAAAAATAAAACTCTAGGCAAAGAAATTGATTCATTAAATGCTATTCCAGAGAATAATAGTGATATTCAAAACGCAGAAGAGGAAGCAGAAGACGAAGTAGAAACTTCAGGCAAAAAACCAAAGATTTCAATTCAAAGATACAAGGGTCTTGGAGAGATGAACGCTGATGAATTGTGGGAGACAACCATGGATCCAGAGAAGAGAATTCTAAAGCAAGTTACAATAGATGATGCCCAGGATGCTGATAAGGTCTTTGATATGCTTATGGGTACAGATGTACCATCTCGTAAGATGTTCATACAATCAAACGCTAAAAAAGCAACTATTGACATATAATACCTGATGCGGTATAATACGGCTGTTATGATACGAATGAATAAAATTATAATTATATTGATTTTAATATCTATATTTACTTTGCCCAATGTTGCGAAGGCAGATTTTGACTTTGGTAGATTAATAGATCCTGCATGTTTCTTTGCATGTGATAATGATAGAGGAAATATAACTAATAGTTACAATACAAATAGTAATATTAATTCAAACAATGTAACCGTAAATTCACCTTCGGCTCCTACACAGATAAACACAACAAGAGGTGAAGTTGTTAAGCCTGCAGGAGGACAAGTTGTTGTTAATAGACCTAATTATGATGATTATTATAATTATTATGATTCACTAAGTGTGTCGTGCTACTCATCACCTTCATCTGGTAATATCGGTGATACTATAAGATGGTATGCTTCAGTATCTGGTGGTAAGGGTAATTATTCATATTCTTGGTCAGGCACTGATGGACTTTCTTCTGGAGGACAAAGTGTGTCTAAGACATACAGAGATTCAGGATCAAAATCTGCAACAGTTACTGTAACATCTGGCAATCAGACTATAAGTCAAAGTTGTTCAAATACTGTCTATATTTATGATGATCATAGAGATAGATATTACGATGATTATTATAGAGACTACAGAGACAATTATTATTACAGAGATAACAGATATTATGATAATTATTACTATAGTTATAGCCCTCTATATGTATCATGTTATGCTGATAGAACTGTAGCTTCTACAGAGACTCCTGTAACTTGGACTGCAAATGTAAATGGTGGTAATGGTAATTATAGCTATGCTTGGTATGGTACAGATATGGTTAGGGGATACAATAGAGTTAATTCTCTTCTGTATCACAGTACTGGTAATAAAACTGCCTATGTAACTGTAACTTCTGGAAGTCAAACTGTAACTCAATACTGTTCAAATTCTGTAAATATAAATCAAGTATTTACACCAAATTATTCAAATAATTATATTAATCCGTATAATTCAGCTGCTATTTATAACTATTCAAATATAAATGGCATTCAAATAGCTTGTTATGCAGACAAAACAAATGTATCAATAGGTACTCCAGTCATTTGGTCAGCAGAAGCTGTAGGTGGCAATGGAATTGTAAGTTATATTTGGTCTGGATCTGAGAATTTATCAGGCAGTCAAATGTCTACTATTAAGACATATGATACTTCAGGTACAAAGACAGCCATGGTAACTGTAATTTCATCAAATGGGCAATCAGCAAGTCAGGTCTGTGGTAATACTGTCTCAGTAAAGAGCAATACAATTGCTAAGTCTAAGACAATACCTACTAATACAAAATCAGATAACACTAATGATGGTTCAAGCATGTTAGCATCAATAATTGCATTGAAGAATGTGCCTTGGATTACAGTTGCAATTCTGGTTATATTTATAATGTTCTTTACTATAATTTATTTAATCTTCAATAAAACGAAGATATAAATAGTAAAGCGAACGGGTGCAGCTCCAAATATAGAGTCTAAAACTAAAAACCCCATAAGGGGTTTTTAGTTTGTTTAGCTATTTCTTCTCCTTAATTTCTTTAACTATTCTCTCTATAACTTCATCTTCTGTTAATTGTCCAATCTGTCTTGCATCTCTACTTTCCAATGTAACTTTCTTGGCTTCAATATCTTTGTCACCGATGATTATGAAGTATGGAGATCTTGAGACCTTTGCAGCACGAATCTTTTTGCCAAAGCCATCGTGGGAGAGGTCAATCTCTGTTCTTACTGATAATGATTTTAATTTCTCAACTATTTCTAAGGCCTTAGCATGATGTGTATCTGCAACAGGTATAACTATAACCTGTGTAGGAGATAGCCAAAGAGGGAAATTACCAGCAACATGTTCTATAAGTACTGAAAGGAATCTTTCTATTGATCCCATTATAGCAGCGTGTATCATAACTATTCTTTCTTTCTCTCCTTTTTCATTTACACATGTAAGATCAAATCTTTCTGGTTGAACCATATCTAACTGAATAGTTGCTACTTGCCATTCACGACCTATTGCATCGTGTGCCATGAAGTCTAACTTTGGTCCATAGAATGCAGCTTCTCCAATACCTATGAAGTAATCCGCTTTCTTTTCTTTAGCTATACCTTCAAGAATATCTTCAGCAATTTGCCATTTATCCTTATCACCTAAATATTTTTCTGGCTTTGATAAATCACGTTTTGATACTCTAACCTTTAATTTAAATCCAAAAGTGTTATAGAAAGTATTTACTATTTCCCAAATTTTTATAAATTCATTTTTAGCATCAGACATTCTGCAGAATACATGGGCATCATCCTGTGCAAATGCTCTTACTCTTGATAGACCAGAAAGTTCTCCACTCTGCTCATCTCTATAGCAAGTTGTAGTATTTGCATATCTCTGTGGTAACTCTTTATAACTCCATGGCTTTCTTGCATAGATTTGAGTATGGTGAGGACAGTTCATTGGTTTCATTGCAAATTCATGTCCTTCACGAGTTGTAATTCGGAATAGTTCGTCTTTGAATTTATCCCAATGTCCGCTAGTTACATATAAGTCTTTCTTTGTTATGTGAGGAATCTCTACTCTTTGATATTCTTTCATTTGTCTCAAACTCCATACATATTCATCTAGCAAATTTCTTACTAATGTTCCTTTTGGAGTCCATAATGGTAATCCTTGGCCAACTAATGGAGAAAATGTAAAAAGATCCAGTTCTACGCCTAATTTTTTATGATCTCTCTTTTTTGCTTCTTCACGCATTGTCTCATAATCATCTAATTCAAGCTTACTATTGAATGCAAGTCCATAAATTCTTGTTAGCATTTTGTTCTCCTCATTTCCTCGCCAATATGCACCAGCAACTCTTGAAAGCTTGAAAGAATCAGTTGAGATCTCATGCGCAGGGTTATCACAATGTCCACCACGACATAGGTCTGTAAAATCTCCGCAAGTATAGAGAGTAATCTTTTCTCCTTTAGATACTATTTCGTCAATTAATTCGATTTTGTAAGGATTGTCTTTGAAATATTCTTTCGCCTCACTTTCTGATACCTCCTTGTGAGTAAATTTAGTCCATGACTTGATATTGCCTCGCATCTTCTTCTCGATCGCTATCAAATCCTTGTCAGAGATTTTGATATCAGTAGGGAATTCGAAATCATAATAGAATCCATCATCTATTGCAGGTCCTATGGTGTTCTTGGTACTTGGATATAATTCTAATACCGCACTTGCCAATAAATGTGCCAATGTATGGCGTTTGTGTTCTATATTTGATTCTTTCATGGGTATAACTGTAGCATCTTTGATGAAATATGAGGAGGGGATTGACTACAATACAATTTTATGATAAAAATTTATTGGCTTTAGAATTGTTAGTTAATTTCAACAAGAAAGGCGGTGTTCCTTGAAAGATTACAAAGTCATCTCATGGAGAATTTCTGTATCTGCAAGTGTCATGAGTCTTCTGGCATTCTTTCTTTACAATTCCAAGATCGTTTCGGGAAATTCACAACCGAATCTCGGTTCGTGGTTGGTATGGTCCTTTGTGACAATCTTGAATTTCACCAGCTATAGGAGTATGACTGGTAGTTGGAGCAAGAGTTTGTTACCAATAGTCAATTCGTTAGCATGCATACTTACCAGTTGTATTTTAATGGTAAAAGGATACAGACTAGTTTTTCTCGGTATCATCGATCAGTGGTGCCTAGGTCTTGGACTGATTGCTTCACTGTGTTGGTGGATGCTCAAGAGAAAGAATTATGCTGAGATGATTGTTCAGATAATTCTGGAGATTGCTCTAACTATTGGAGCGATTCCAACACTAGTTAGTGTTTGGCATGTATCAACACATGAGCCTTGGTTTCCATGGTGTCTATGGGCCATTAGCTATGCTATACAAATATATGTGGTGAGTATGTCATGGAGAGGGAAATTGATAGATTTCCTCTACCCGGTGAACATGCTGTTCTTTCACGGATTGATATCCGTACTTGCCCTGTTATAAGGCACAACGATTTCACATCCCCCAATTCGCTTCGGCAAGTTGGGGGATTTTGTTTACCCCAACACCTTCACCCTCTCAATTATCATACTTTTTTGTCCATTTCTTTCTGACATTTTACCCTTTATTGCAAGACATTTATCAGGAGCAAAAGCCGACTTGAATTCTACTAGTGTACGAGGGAATACTACAGTTTCAA
>CAZVVX010000012.1:0-2360 GCA_964631035.1 uncultured Candidatus Saccharibacteria bacterium
TTACTCAATTTTTATGCTACACTCATTCCATCATGACTTTCAATAAGACAATACTAGAGAATGGCCTAAATGTTATTACCGTACCAATGAAGGATAATCCTGCTGTGACTGTATTAGTTATGGTATCTACTGGTTCAAAATATGAGAATAAACAAACAAACGGTCTATCACATTTCCTTGAGCATATGGTTTTCAAGGGAACAGAGAAGAGACCAAAGTCTATTGATATTTCAAAAGAATTAGAATCAATTGGTGCGCAGTACAACGCTTTCACTTCTCAGGAATATACAGGATATTATGCGAAAGTTAATCCAAAAGATCTAGATATAGCGCTAGATGTTGTATCTGATATTTATTTAAATCCACTTCTTGATTCAAATGAAATAGAAAAAGAGAAGGGGGTAATAGTTGAAGAAATAAGGATGTATCAGGATATGCCGCATAGACATGTTCATAATCTGTTCATGGATCTAGTGTATGGTGATCAACCTGCAGGATGGAATATTGCTGGTACTGAAGAGAATGTCAAAAATTTCACAAGAGAGGATTTTGTAAAATATCGCAATGAGCATTATGTTGCAGAAGCTACTACAGTAGTCGTATCAGGTTCATTTGATGAGAATAATATACTAGAGAATATCGAGAAATATTTTTCTAATATTTCACCATCTAAGAAGGCGAATAAAGTTAAGGTTATAGAATCACAATCCAAACCCCAAGTTAGTTTGAAATTTAAAGAGACAGATCAAGCACATTTGGTATTGGGTGTAAGATCATTCGACATAAAAAGCAAATACGAATATGCACTTAGTGTACTATCTACGCTTCTCGGCAGGGGAATGAGCTCTAGATTATTTCAAAAGCTAAGAGAGGAGATGGGTGTAGGGTACTATGTTAATGCAGGACATGATGCATATACAGATCATGGATTATTTACTATTTCTGCAGGTGTAGATACTAAGAGATTAGAAGAAGTATTGAAGGTTCTTTTGTCAGAATGCAAAAAAGTTATTACTGACACTATTTCTGAACAAGAATTAAAGAAAGTAAAAGACTATATTTGTGGATCTTTCATGCTGGGACTTGAGACTTCAGATGCAAGAGCAGAATATGTTGTGATAAATAATATATTAAAAGGTAAAATAGATTCTCCTGATGAGGAGATTAAAAAAATTCAAGGTGTAACAGTGGAAGAGGTAAAAGAAGTAGCAAGCAAAATCTTTGTGGACGAAGGTCTAAATTTGGCTATAATAGGTCCATATAAAGATAAGCAAGTATTTGAAAACCTCTTATCCTTTAAATAATATGAAGAATTTCTATATTACAACCACATTACCATATGTTAATTCAGAGCCACACGTCGGTTTTGCTATGGAAATAATTCGTGCTGATGTAATTGCAAGAAATAAAAAGCTGAATGGTTATAATGTATTTTTTAATACTGGTACAGATGAGCACGGTGCTAAAATTCATAGGAATGCAGTATCACAAGGAATTGATCCACAAAAATATGTTGATGATTTGTCTGTAAAATTTAAAGATTTGGTTCCATTGCTTGGAATTTCTCCTGATGTGAAGTTTATAAGAACAACAGATAGTCATCATGTTACTGCTGCTCAAGAATTTTGGAAATTATGTGATAAAAATGGTTTTATTTATAAAAAGAATTACAAGATAAAATATTGCGTAGGTTGTGAATTAGAAAAGACCGAGAGTGAGCTTGTAGATGGCAAATGTCCAATTCATCCACTGATGATTATTGACGAAATAGAAGAGGAGAATTATTTCTTTAAATTTTCTGAATTTCAAAAGCCATTATTAGAGCTCTACTCTAATAATCCTACTCTAGTTGTTCCTTCATTTAGATTCAATGAGATCAAAGCTTTTGTTGAGAGAGGTCTACAAGATTTTAGTATTTCAAGATTAAAGAGCAAAATGCCTTGGGGTATAGAAGTTCCAAACAATCCTGATCATGTAATGTATGTTTGGTTCGATGCTTTAGTGAACTATATTTCTACGCTTGGCTGGCCAGAGGACAAGGAGAATTTCAATAAATTTTGGACCAATGCAGATAATGTAGTTCAATATTGTGGTAAGGATAATCTGAGACAACAAAGTGCAATGTGGCAGGCAATGCTCATGGCAGCAGGACTTAAGAATACAAGACAAATTGTTATTGATGGATTCCTGACAGGGGATGGAGGTATTAAGATGAGTAAATCTCTCGGTAATGTAATAAATCCTGTTGATGTAGTTAAAGAATACGGAACAGATGCTTTGAGATATTATCTTCTGAGAGAAGCTAGTCCATTTGAAGATAGTCCATTTACATTGGAGAAATTCAAAGAAGCTTATAATTC
>CAZVVX010000012.1:2460-18592 GCA_964631035.1 uncultured Candidatus Saccharibacteria bacterium
GTCCATTTGAAGATAGTCCATTTACATTGGAGAAATTCAAAGAAGCTTATAATTCCGGACTTGCTAATGGCCTCGGTAATCTTGTGAGTAGAGTGATGAAAATGGCTACTTCTAATAATATTATTTTCAATTCTACGATAATAAAACCAAATCTAGAGGATGATAAACATGAAGTAAAAAATGATGAATATATAAAAGAATTTAATTTAAAAGCTGCAATGGATAATATCTGGTCCATAATTTCATATGCTGACATGACAATTCAGAAGAATGAACCGTTTAAAATGATAAAGACAAATAGAGAACAAGCAGTAATAGATATACAAGCTTTGTTGTATGATTTGTTCGTTATCTCAAAATTATTATCTCCATTTCTACCTAGAACAGCAGAAATCATAAAAGATTGTGTATTAAATAATAAAATGCCAGATCAGCCATTGTTTTTAAGAAAGTAGTCTTAATATCTAGCTTGACTTTGTTTTTCTCTTGCAATACAATGATGTTACTGATGAGATGGTAGTGGTTGTAATACGAACCTAAGGCGGTCCTGCTTCGGCAGGATTTTGCTTTTTATAGATTTAATGAATATAGATAATGGGGCGGATGGGAATCGAACCCACAATTCATCACTGATGAGATGATAAACAAAAGCCATTTTCCGCCCCTACAATTGATACTAACAAATAGGGTATTAAGAAAAGCTTAAGAAGTTATTAAGATTTAATGAAGATTTGAGTTATGAAATAAAAATTATAGTTAAGTCAAATGCTCAGATAATATGATAAAATAGAAAAATGAAATACATAGACATTCACTGTCATCTAAATTTGGAACAATTCAATCTTGATTATAATGATGCGATTTTGCGTGCAAGAGAGAAGAATGTGGGAATGATTGTAGTTGGAACAAATTATCAAACATCACTTAAAGCAGTAAAAATTGCAGAAGACAATCCAGATATATGGGCTACAATAGGACTTCATCCAACAGAAGTACCTTGTGAGCAATTTGACTATGATTTATATAAGAAATTAGCCCAGCACCCTAAGGTGGTAGGAATAGGCGAATGTGGATTTGACTATTTCCGACAAGGTTATGAGAATAAAAATAAGCAACAAGAGATTTTTGAAAAGCAAATAGCAATTGCAAATGAAGTTAAGAAGCCACTCATGTTACATCTGAGAAATGGATTACAATCAGGACAGAATGCTTATAGAGATGCAATAGAAATTATTAAAAATCATGCAAAAGTTCATGGTGATGCACATTTTTTTGTTGGAAATTTGGAAGAGGGTAGGGATTTTATTGATCTTGGATTCAGACTTTCTTTTACAGGAGTAATAACTTTTGTCAGAGATTATGATGAGGTCATAAAGAATGCTCCGATGAATATGATTCTTTCTGAGACGGATTCACCATATGTTGCACCAATACCATATAGAGGACAGAGGAATGAACCTGCGTATGTTATTGAGGTTGTAAATGCTATTTCTAGGATAAGGGGACAAACTATCGATAATACGGCCAATCATCTAGTTGACAATGCAAAGAAACTATTTTCCATATAGTAATTTTGGCACTTTTCTTAAGCTTTTCTTAATACCTACTTTGCTAAGCTGATTATGCCATTAACCATGGTATTAAGTGTTTGCCTTTTTCTTTATAGCGTGATAATCTGCCAATACGTGCAAATTATCAACTAAATATGTGAACAGTCCTGACTCGCACGGGTCACGCTTCGCTATTTTGGGCGAATTACTGTCACTATTGTCCTTAGAGACATAAAACAATGGAAAAAGTATTGAAGGATGATCAGGTACAAGTATATGAGATAGGTTATTTACTTGTATCTACAATCCCTGAAGAGAAAGTAGCCACAGAAGTTGCTTCTCTAAAGGAAACCCTTACAAAAAAGGGAGCAGAGTTTATTGGTGAAGAAGCACCAGAATTAAGAACTTTGGCATATACTATGATAAAAAAGATGGGTACATCCAATCATAGATTTGATCAGGGTTATTTCGGATGGTTTAAGTTTGCTTTACCAAAGAAAGATATAGTAAGTGTAAAGAAATCATTTGAGGAGAACAAGAATATGTTAAGAACTCTTGTCATTACAACAATAAGAGAGAATACATATCTTGGTAAGAAAGCTCCAGTTGCAGCTCTTGTAACAAAAGAAGAAGAGATTGCTGTAGTTGAATCTCCTGTTGATACTACTGTTTCTTCAGTAGAGGAAATGGACAAAACTATTGATGACATGGTTAAAGAGGCGTAGAGGCAAATTATTAGCTTAACAACGCACTAAATATGTACTTAAACAAAGCAGTTATAATAGGTAATCTTACTAGAGATCCAGAAATTAAAGCATTGCCTTCTGGTTCAAAGGTTTGTAGTTTTAGTCTAGCCACAAATAGAGTATGGAAAGACAAAAATGGTGCAAAACAAGAAAGTGTTGATTATCACAATATAGTTGTTTTTGGTAGACAGGCAGAGACTACAGCACAATATCTAAAGAAGGGTTCAAGTGCTTTAGTAGAAGGTAGATTGCAGACTAGATCATGGGATGGTCAAGATGGTCAGAAGAGATATAGAACTGAAATTGTTGCAGATAGGGTACAATTCGGTACAAGATCTAACAATTCATCTTCAACAACAAAATCTGCACCATCAGATGAGGATACATCTCAGAAGGATGCGCCACCAGTAGATACGATAGATTATCCTGAGGAAGAGATAAATCCAGATGATATTCCATTTTAATTATTAGATTTAAAACAATATTATGAATAAACAGTGTTATTTCTCACAGAACAATATAAGAAATATAGACTATAAGGACACAGAGATTCTAAAGAAATTTCTTAATCCACATGGTCGTATGATAAGTAGAAAGAAATCAGGTGTATGCGCAAGAAGTCAAAGACAGCTTGCTACAGCGATTAAATACGCTAGATTCATGGGTCTACTTCCTTACGTTGCTAGATAATTAAATTATTTCTGGGCTTTAGCCCACAAGATTGAGTAGGTAAAACAAAAACAGCTTACGTTTACCGTATGCTGTTTTTGTCTGTGTAATTTATTTACCAACTCTTTCTCTATATTCTCCAGTCTCAGTATTTATCTTGATTATATCACCTTCATTTACGAATAGTGGGGCATTGATTGTGGCACCAGTCTCAAGTGTTATAACCTTGTTACCACCAGTTGCACTGTCGCCCTTAATATTTGGTGGAGCTTCTGTAACCTTGAGTTCAACCATAGCAGGGAACTTGAAACCTGTAGTTTTGTCACCAAACATTAATTGAGAAATTATTGTGTTTGGTTTTAGGAATCTGATTTGCTGGCCTATTTGATCGGATTTGAAACTAAAACGATTGCTTGGCTGATCTGGAAGACAGAACCAGTATTCACCTTTATTCTCATAAAGATATTTGATCTCTCGGCTGTCTATCTCAGCTTCTTCCACCTTCTCTGAGACATGGAAAGAGTACTCAGTTACTTTACCTGTAATTAAATTTTTTAATTTTGTGGCATTTACTGGCTTTCTTTGTTGTTTGCGAAATACATGTGAAGATACAACCTCATATGGTTGACCATCTAAAACAATATACTTTCGCTCAACTACTTCATTATATTCAAGCATTGACATAGTTTCCTTATATTACACGATTATTTTTCTTCTGCAAGTTTTGTTCTTATTTTACCTAGGATTTCTTCTCTTACAGATGTATTCTCTTTTAGGAATTGTCTAGTGGCATCATAGCCTCTTCCTAATTTCACATCTCCATAAGCATATGATGTGCCTGATTTTGATATTATAGACATTTTCTCTCCTAGGGCTATTATTTCACCTTCCTGAGATATTCCTTCATTATACATAAGGTCAAATTCAGTCTGTCTAAATGGGGCAGCAACTTTATTCTTTACAACTTTAACTCTTACTCTTCCTCCCATTATTTCTTCACCTTTTTTAATCTGCGCTATTCTTCTAATATCAATTCTTACTGAAGTGTAGAATTTAAGGGCCTTACCTCCTGGGGTAGTTTCAGGATTACCAAACATGACACCTATCTGCATTCTTATTTGATTTATAAATATAACTACAGTTTTGGACTTTGCTACTATACTTGTTAGCTTTCTAAGTGCTTGGGACATTAGTCTTGCTTGTTTACCTACATGGTACGCTCCCATATCGCCCTCTATCTCATCTTTTGGGGTTAATGCTGCTACTGAGTCAATAACTATTACATCCATTTTGCCTGAATGTACCAAACTTTCTACAATTCCCAATGCTTGCTCTCCTGTATCTGGTTGTGAGATTAATAATTCGTCTGTTTTTACTCCTAGTCTTTTGGCATATTCTGGGTCCATTGCATGTTCTGCGTCTATGAATGCACATATGCCTCCTAATTTTTGTGCTTCAGCTACTACATGTAGAGATAGGGTAGTCTTTCCAGATGATTCTGGACCAAATATTTCAATAATTCTTCCACGAGGCATACCGCCAATGCCCAATGCAGCATCTAATCCTATTGATCCTGTTGGAATAGCATTTACATTAACTTTAGGTTTCTCACCTAATTTCATTATTGACTCGTCTCCAAATTTAGATCGTATTGCGTCTATAGTTGATACTATACTATCGGTTGGATCAACTTTCTTTGATGATTTTGATTCATCTTTGCTTGATAATTCAGCATTATCTGGTGCTTTGATTTTGTTTTCTTTTGTTTTTTTTGCCATACAGATATTAATTAAAAATAATGTGGGTACATCACTTTTGATATTGTATCATTATTTAATTTTATTTTAGATAGACAAGTTCGAGTTTGTATTCAATAGTTCTTTTAAATCTATCTTGGGCCGATAACAGAGAAATATTGTATCCTGGAGCCAATAGTATTATTTCTTTGAAATTTCCTTCTCTGTCTATAAGTACTGGCTTGTTATTAATGTATAAATCCTTAATTCTCTCAACTTTACCAACAATCATTATGCTTGATGTAGATACAGAAGAGCCATTTTGGGGTTCTGTTATTGTAATATTCGGTCCTTTAAGGAAATCATAAGATTCAAATAGGGCATAACCAAAAATTATTGCAAATCCCAATATAAATATACCAATCCTTATTATGTTTTTTGTATTTTCACGATTGACCACTTTGTTCATTGTCTCTTATATCGTCGTTATCATTTCCATCAATAGAATCACCAGAACCATTATTTGCATCTGATACTCCATAAACCTCTCTTGGTTTTGAACCATTTGCTGGACCTACTACTCCTTTTTCCTCTAGTAAATCAATTATTTTTGCTGCTCTTGAATATCCTATACCAAGTTTTCTTTGTAACCATGATGTGGATGCTTTACCACTTGATACAACTATTTCTTTTGCTTGTGACAACAATTCATCCTCATCACCAAGATCTGCGCTGTCAGAGTCAAAATTTGCTTCAAAAATAGCATCTTTACCTGGTTCGTTGGATGTTAGATTGATCTCACTCATTATCTCATCCTTATAAGTATCTGCTAAGTATTTAACAACCTTCTTTACTTCTGTTTCTGTAATATATGCTGACTGAAGACGCTGTGGCTTAGCCATTTCTCCTCCAAGATATAGCATATCTCCAGCTCCTAGGAGTTTCTCTGCGCCTCCTGTATCTAGAATCGTTCTAGAGTCTATCTGTGAGGAGACCTGCAGTGCAACTCTTGTTGGAACATTGGCTTTTATAAGTCCAGTAATAACATTAACACTTGGTCTTTGGGTTGAAACAATTAAATGTATACCTATAGCACGACTCATTTGGGCTAGTCTAACTATAGCTGATTCTAATTCTCTAGGATATGTCTGCATAATATCTGCCAATTCATCCAGAACAATAACTATATATGGCATTGATTCAGGTAATGTCTCTTCAGAATTTTTATTTCTCTTTTTATTCTCTACCGCAGGACTAACAATATTTTTGTGATATGAATCAATATCTCTAACACTACACTTCTCTAGTAGATCATATCTTCTACTCATCTCTTTTGCTGCCCATTTCAATGCTAGTATTGCTTTCTTTGCATCTGTAATAACTGGAGTGAGTAAATGGGGGATCTTGTTGTATAAAGTTAGCTCCACTCTTTTAGGATCTATCATTATGAACTTTAAATTCTCTGGTGAATTTCTGAATAATAGAGAATTAATAATCGCATGAATTGTTACTGATTTACCAGATCCTGTAGCACCAGCAATAAGCATATGAGGAGCTTTGGCAAGATTTGAGAAATATGATTTACCAGATATACCTTTACCAAGTGAGATCAATAGTGGCTTCTCAGATTCTTGATATTCCTCTGAGCCCAATAGGGTAGCGAGACCCACAGTAGTCTTTGTGGTATTAGGTATTTCTATGCCTACAAGTGATTTGCCTGGTATAGGTGCCTCTATTCTTATTGGGTGAGCTGCTAGTGCTAGCGCTAGGTCATTGTTAAGTGCAACAATCTTTGAAAGTTTAACTCCCTCAGCAGGTTTTAGGGCATATCTAGTTACCGATGGTCCTATTGATATTTCATCCATTTCAACGCTTATACCGAAATTCTGAAGTGTTCTTTTTATTATATTTGCATTTGCTTTGATATCTCCTGTTTCTGCCTTACCCTTATCTCTTTCAAGAAGACTAAGTGGTGGTGGAACAAATGGTGTAAGACTATATGAAGAGATCATCTTTATATCACCTTCCTCATCTTTACTTATTTTCTCAGGTTTTTTCTTTTGATCTGCATTAGATTGAATATTTTCTTTCTTAGTTCTATCTTCTATATCTTTTATTACTTTTTCAATTTTATTCTCTGACTCAATCTCTGCATTCTCACCATTATTCATTTCGTCATTTGAATCTAGGATCTCTGATTTTTTGAACCAATTCCAGAACTTTAAATGTTCAACAGTAAAATGAATATCTAGTACAAGTAGTACGGATATAGCTATAAAAGATATTAATATTATTGCTGTTGCATATACATCAAGCAATGAGACTAGGGGAGAGGATATCCATCTACCAAATACACCACCCTGATGAACAACAAGTAGATCTATTAGTCCAAGTCCAGAAAAAAAGAAAAGTAGTATACCAATCATTTTAGCAGCATCAAAATCTCTTTTTGATCCTTTTAGAAATGAGATAGCAAGCATTACAAATGATATCGGTAATAGGAAATAACCAAAGCCAAACCATCCCTTCAAGAAATTGTAGACGTATTTACCAACAGGATCAGCCAAATGAAATGGAGCCAACATGGCTAGTATTGCTCCAACAAAAAATAGTATTGAAAATACTGCCTGCAACGTTTCCTTTTTTACATCAGTTTTTATTTTAAATTTATCAACAGTATTGTCTTTAGATTTTTTTTTAATAGCCATTGTTTAATAATAACATATGTATTGATTCAATACATGGAAGTGTGTCATAGAGTTAATTTAACTTTACATAAGGACAATGACTTTTATATAATAGACAGTAATGAAAATTAAGGACAAATATGTATAAGACACAATAAAAGACTTTGTAAAAGTCATAAAATATATAAAAGACATGAAAGACATTTTTAATAATCATAAGGAGATAGGACTATTTAATAATGGTGATTATTTGGTGTATTCATTTAAAAAGACAGAGAAGATAGTGTCCGCTATATATTTGATAACAAGTCTTGTAAAAGACAGTGAGCCATTAAAATGGGAATTAAGGGAATTGTCCATGACCTTAGTATCTCTCGTTACAACTCTCAATAGTTCTGAACCTGTTGATAAGAATATAGTTTTTCAAAATTATTTTTCTGCATGTGTACAGATTATTCAATTTTTAAAAATATCAAATAAATCATCACACATTTCAGATATGAATTGTTCTGTTATTGTTAAGGAGATTGAAATGTTAATGGATTTTTTGAAGGATCAGTCAAAATTGGCGAGTCACACAGCTGGGTATATTTTATCGGACAGTTTTTTTGAAACTGATCATATTGATACTAGTGTTAGAGCAGTTAATAAGGTCACGGATTATAATAACAAGTCTGTTGCTGATTCTATTGTAAAAGACAGTAAGTTGGTGATAAAGGACAAGAAGAATTCTAGGAGAGATAGCATTATTGATCTTCTTAGGAAAAGGTCAGATTTGACTATTAAGGATTTCACAAAAGTGATTCTGGATTGCAGTGAGAAGACTATTCAGAGGGAGTTACTTGATCTAGTGGATAAGGGTTTGGTAAAGAGGAAAGGTGAGAGAAGATGGAGTACCTATTCTCTTATATAGGTTAGTATTCAGATTCATTTGAAACTTTGACTTTTTTCACTATTTGGTATAGTATACGGAAGTGATTTCTAGTCCTGAAAAGCTAGTTATCCACATGATAATTTTGCAGTTGCTTTGCTTGTCAAGGTATAATGAACTGCGAGGTTCTTTGACAATATAATATAGCAATATAATTTCAGATTTACTTATTCAGTTACGGTTAGTTAATGAAAGAATTCAGACTAATTCCCCTCGAAGCTACTTTTTCTGGCTTGTGTCGATATATAAGCAGAAAAATTAGTGATAGTTAGATTATTAGTTTAGTTAGTATTAGTTAGTTTAGATAAGATTATTTCAAAACATTATTAATTAAAAGAAATACTTTTATCTTTAAAATTATAAACATTATTATGAAGAAATTTTTAATCGCAAGTATTGTTGCATTGACAGTAGCGCTTGTAGGAGCAGCTTCTGCTAACGCAGCATTCAACACAAACCTAAGTGTTGGTAGTACAGGTTCAGATGTTGCAGCATTACAAACATGGCTTATTAGTAAGGGATTCAGTATTCCTTCTATAGCTTCAGGTGCAGCAACACCAGGATACTTTGGACAGCAAACAAAGGCAGCAGTGATTGCTTACCAGGCTAGTGTTAAGCTTCCTACAACAGGATTCGTAGGACCACTTACACGAGGTATGCTTAATGGAGGTACAACAGGAAGTACAGCTACAACAGCTATGACACTTCCATTTACTTGCCCAGCTGGTTATACAGCACCAGTAGGATGGGTATGCCCAGGCACAACATCAACACCAGCTACTCCTGTAACACCTGGAGTTATAACAACACCTGGTCTTGAGGGTACACTTTCAGCAACACAATCAAATGCTGGAGTTGCATCATCAATATACGAGAACGATATGAAGGCACCAGTTCTTGGTATAAAGTTGGAGGCAAAGAGTTCAGATATCAATGTTCAGAGAGTTAAGTTGAGTCTTGGTACAGATACAAAGATCTTTAACAAGATCTTCTCAAAGGTATATGTAATGGAAGGATCAACTGTACTTGGTTCATCAGATCTTAATTCATCAACAGTTGTAAAGGATGGAAGTACATACTACATCACTGTAACTGGTATGAATTTCGTTGTTCCTAGAAATGGATCAAAAACAATAATGATTGCATTTGATGTTAAGCCAACAATCGATTCAACAGATATTGATACAGAGACATATCCAGTTGCTATAGCAACAGATGGTATTAGAGGACAAGATGGAGCAGGTATTGACCAATACGCTGGCAGTACTTCTATCACAAGAACTCCAAATATTTCATCTGATCTAGCTGATAGTGCAACATTGACACTTTCTCTAAACACATCAAGTCCAAAGAAGAGTGATGTTATGGCTACTCAGGGTTCATCAGAGAATGAACTTGATAGACTTCCATTGCTTGTATTTGATGCAAAGGCAGAGAAGGATGCAGTTAAGATTACTGATATAAGAATCGGAGTTGTAAAGTCAGGATCTGGAGGAGCTACAGCTACAACAGCTTACCTATACGAAGGTTCAACAGAGCTTGATAATGCAACTATTACAAGTGGTGTGGCAACATTCAGTGATTTCGACTATGTTGTTCCAAGAGATACAACAAAGACATTCACAGTTAAGGTTGACGTAACAAGTGCTAATGCAGTTGATGCAAGATTCTATGCTATAGCTTCAACTACAGTATCAGCTGATCTTGTTTCTGAGAACAGTAGAGGTGATTCAATCACAGAGAGTGGTTCAGCTACTGGACAAACTATTGGTGTAAGAAACGTTGGAGCAGAGGTATCTCTAGTTTCAAAGTCAATTCAAACTAATGGTGCTCCACAAACAAGTGGTTCAAACAACATAGCTACTTCATCTTTGACAGCTCAATTCGTTGTTAGAGTAAAGGCAGTTGGAGGTGCTCTATCATTCGGTACAGCAGCTTCTACAACACCTATGTTTGATACAACAACAAGCACATTCAGAGTATATAGAAACTCTGTAAATGCTGGTATCAGTTCATACGCAACATCAACTGACTTCGCAACTCCATCTGGAATACAAGAATCTAACAATTCTTGGACTCTACCAGAGGGTCAAACAGTTGAGATTCCAGTTACATTCAAGATCCTAGGACGAAGTTCAACAGCTCCTCTTACAGACGGTATCTACTCAGTTGGTCTAGAGGGTATTCAACCAAATGCTAGATATGCATCTACATTCATGGCTGGAGAGGCTGATTGGAGAACAACAGGAGTTGCATTCCCATAATCGACTATTCATCTCCTAGCAACGGGTTACAAAGTTGTACAAAAACCACCTTAACGGGTGGTTTTTGTTTTTTATTGCAAAAAATTTTGTTATAATTTCTTATATATGGTTAATCCATTCAATAAAGTTTTCTTTAGATTAGTTCTGGGTTTTACTGTGATTCTTGCTTTCAGTTGTGCTCTATTGTTCTTTGTTACAAAATATAATATTTATCTTGACACTAAGTCTATTATCGCTGATAAAGCTGCACAATAAATAAATAATTTTACTTTTTCAAATATCTATTGTTGAATGGTGTTTTTTGGTACTTTTCTTAAGCTTTTCTTAATACCTGTTTTTGTATGATAGGAGCATTATTATTTAATTAAATTATATATGCTCAACACAATAAAATTTATATCATTGTTATTCATTTTGTTAATTAGTTCTAATTTATCTTATGCAAGCACTATTATAAGAAGTGGGGATCTAGATAATGGTGCGGTATGGGATAAAAAAGGTAGTCCTTATATCTTGATTGAAGATGTGTATTTACCAGATAATTTCACTTTATATATTGATGAGGGTGCCTCTGTAATGTCAGCTTCAAGTACTAGCGCAAAAATACTCACTATTGATGGAGATATTAAGATAAATGGTACATATAGTGAACCAGTTATTTTTGATAATTTAGATCAAATATATTTTTCAAATAGCAATGTGAATATTGCCAGTGCAGTTTTTAGTAAAACAAGCTTAGTGATTTGGCAAAGCACTACCTCTATTAGCAACACAACAATTAAGGATTCAGATATTGGTATAAAGATAATGGGTAGTAAGGTAGATATAAATGAAAGTAGAATAATTGGAAACAAAATAGGACTAGCTTCTTATCCAATTTTAGATAATCCAGTTTTAATGTTTATTAGACCCAAGCTAGTTTATGCAGATAACAATGATTATGGGATAAATCATAATAGTATTTATGTTTTTAATTCTATAATATCAGGCAATAGTAATTTTGGTATTCAAAATTTTGCAAATAATACTATTGAAGCATCAAATAATTGGTGGGGAAGCGATAGTGGTCCTAGTCAAAAAGTAGATAATGCTGGTGATAGAATCTATGGGTTGGTCAATTATGATCCATGGAAAATGAAGGATCCAAATATTAAAGATATTTGCTGTTCAAATGTCATATTTTTGCCTGGAATAGAAGCCAGTAGACTTTATAGTAAAAATAATACTCTTTGGGAACCAAATCGTAATGCCGATGTTATGAAATTATATTTAGATGAAAATGGTCAAAGCATAAACAATACAATATATACAAAAGATATAATTGATAGTGCATTTAGTAATACATTTAATATTGCTAATATTTACAAAAGTTTTATCGCTATGATGAATGGCGTGGTTGCGGAGAATTATATTAATAGTTGGCTACCTTTCCCTTATGATTGGAGAATGAGTACAGAAGATATAGTATATGGTAATACTAGATTATCCACCACTAGCATCTCATTGATTAATGCAGTCAAAAATCTCTCAAATAGTTCAAAGACAGGCAAAGTAACTATAATTGCACATAGTAATGGTGGATTAGTGGCCAAGGTATTAGTTAAAACATTAACTGAGGCAGGTAAATCAGATTTGATTGATCAGGTTATTACTATTGGTACACCAGTACTAGGCACTCCCCAAGCCATACCCGCTATACTTCATGGTTATCAGCAGTCAATTCTGGGTGGTTTCTTGATGACTGAGAATATTTCAAGAAATTTATCAAAACACTCACTAGGTGCATTAGGTCTATTACCATCTAAAAAGTTTTTTGAATCAAACAGAGATAGTATTGTAATTGATAATTATTCACTGATAAATAAGGCAATCAACAATTACAATAATTTTATTGATTTTCTTCTATCTAATTCTTTTTCTAAAGCAATTACATCTGATATAAATACTCCTATATTGCTTAATAGAAACCTTTTGGGTAAGGTTGAATCTATTCATTCATCTATTGATACATGGAAATTTCCAACTAGTACAAGGTTAACTGCACTTCTTGGTTGGGGGATTCCAACAACAAAATCATTGCTATATGAAAGAGATAAACATTGTAAAAACAAAGATACATCAAAATGTCCTATTGCATATCATACAATAGTATCATCTTCTGGCGATGGGACAGTAACGACTAATTCAGTATCCAGTTCAAGTTCTAATATCTATATTAATCTTAAAAATATGAATAAAGATTTTAAAAAAGATATAGAACATGCAAATATATTGGAATCAGACAATATTCTTGTTGAGATCAAGAACAAGATTACAAAAGATAATTATAGTATTGAGAATAATAAATATTTTTCAAATTCAATTCCAAATGATGATGACACTTGGTTAACAATAAGATTACATTCACCAATTGATATACATATATATGATAATGCTGGCAGACACACAGGAATAATTCATAATCCAGATCCAAGCAAGGGCAAGTTCCATTATGAGAAGGGTATTCCAGCAAGTTATTATGCGGATTTTGGTAGAATTAAAATGGTGAGTTTACCTTTTAACAAAGACAATGAAATAGTTCTAGAAGGTAATGGTAATGGAGTATTCACTCTTGAAGCAGAATTATCAAAGAACGATAAAATTATCGCTTCAACAAGTTTTGAAGAAATACCCGTTACCCCATCTCTCAATGCTGAATTATTAATATCAACATCTACATTAAATTTTGCATCCAGTACTCAGTTATTAATAGATGAGAATGGAGATGGAATTACTGAATACATACACAATAAAGGTCCATTTAAGAAAAAAATAAAAACAATAACCAGCAAAAGCAGTAAAAGAGATAGAAGAATGACAACTGTTGACTCTCCAAAGAGATTCTGATAATGTTTAACCATAAGGCCATAGACAGAAGGCAAGGGTAAATCCCATAAGACCTTCCGAGGTTCTCATACTCATAAGAGTAGATCCTATCTATTATCCTTATCAAAGGTCGTTTAAATTATTATTTAATTTTGAATTAAATTCAAAATGGCAAGAACAAAATCAGAGAAAAAGGAAATTCTTGAGAAATTAGAATCAATAATCAAAGATGCAAAATCAATGGTTTTTGTTAACTTTCACGGACTAAATGTTGCTGATACAACTCAGGTTCGAAGAAAGTTAAAGTCTGAAGGCGTAGGTTTCTTTGTTTCAAAGAAATCTCTCACAAAGAAGGCCCTAGATTCAAAGAAATATTCAGGAACACTTCCAGAGCTTAATGGTGAAGTAGGTCTAGCATATGGTGTAGATCTAGTAGCTCCAGCAAGAGAAGTTTATGAATTCCAGAAGAAATACAAAAATAGTATTTCAATTCTAGGAGGAGTATTTGAAGGTAAATTTATGAGTAAAGAAGAGATGATGGGGATAGCCCTAATTCCTTCTCAGAAGACTCTTCATGCGATGTTTGTAAATGTTATAAATTCTCCTATACAGGGGTTTGTTATGGCATTAGATCAAATTTCAAAGAAGAAGACTCAGTAGTATCAATTTAAATTATTATTAATTATTAAATAAATAAAATGGAATCAGTAGAAATCCCAGCAAAATTCAAGTCAATTGTTGAGACAATAGAAACAATGTCAGTTCTTGATTTGAATGAATTAGTTAAGTTATTAGAGAAGAAATTCGGTGTATCAGCAGCAGCTGTTGCCGTAGCAGCTCCAGCAGCAGCGGGTGCAGCTGCAGAGGAGAAGAGTACAGTTGCTCTTCATCTAGCATCAGCAGGTGATCAGAAGATTGCAGTTATTAAGGTTATCAAGGAAGCTCTAGCTCTAGGTCTAAAAGAAGCAAAAGATCTAGTGGATGGTGCACCAGTACTTGTAAAAGATGCAATGAAGAAAGAAGATGCAGATGCTCTAAAGAAGAAGATTGAGGAAGCAGGAGGTAAGGTAGAATATAAATAACAAAACAACCGCCGAAAGGCGGTTTTTTGTGCTATAATACCTGAATTCAAATATAAAAAATTAATATGGAAATTCTTGCAAAGCTTTTCGGAAGTACTACCAAGGTTAAATTAATGAGAATGTTTCTTTTTAATGAAGATAATGCATATTCATTCTCAGATATTGCCGAAAGAACTAAATCACAGACAAAAGAATGTAAAAGAGAGATAAATGGCTTATTAAACATAGGTTTAATTAAAAAGAAGCAAATTATAAAAGATGTAAACATAAAGAAAGGCAAAAAAATACAGATTAAAAAGATACAGGAAATAGGGTATTTATTAGATCAGAAATTTCCATATCTACAGGCATTGAAAAATTTACTTATAACAGTGAGTTTACATGCAGATGATAATCTTGTTAAAAAATTTTCAACTGTTGGTAGAATCAAGCTTTTTTTGGCATCAGGAGTATTCATACAAGAATGGGATACTAGAGTGGACTTGTTAATTGTTGGTGATGATATTAATTTTACCAAATTAGACTCAGTTATTAAGTCTATTGAGGCAGAAGTTGGAAGAGAAATAGTATATTCTGCTTTTGAAACAGAAGATTTTGAATATAGATATGGTATGCATGATAGATTAATTATGGATATTGTGGATTTTCCTCATACTACTCTTGTGGATAAGCTCGGTATAGATAATAGATAGTGTGTTATAATTTTATTGTCATTATTAATAATTATTAGTTAAATAAAACACATGAATTTAGTAGAAAACTGGGGTGAAGTATTCACTCAATCATTGCAAGGTATTTGGTTTGGAGTAGCAAGTTTTGTTCCAACTCTAATCATTGCAGTAATAATATTTGCAATCGGTTGGGTTCTAGCTGCACTAGTTGAAAAATTAGTTGAACATCTATTTAAGGCAATAAAAGTTGATGAGGCGTTAAAGAGTGCTGGTGTACAGAATGTTGTTGAAAGAGCTGGTCATAAGCTTAATTCAGGTAGATTTGTAGGTACACTAGTTAGATGGTTTATAATAGTTGTTTTTTTAATTGCATCGTTTGATGTATTAGGACTAAGTCAGGTTAATTCTTTCTTGAAGGATGTAGTTCTGTCATATTTGCCACAAGTTATAGTTGCGGTACTTGTACTTATGATATCTGTGGTTATAGCAGAAGCTGTTCATAAGATTGTAATTGCATCTGCAAGAGCAGCACATGTAAAGTCAGCTGCACTACTTGGTCATATTGCTAAGTGGTCAATTTGGGTATTTGCAATATTAACTGCATTATTCCACCTTGGTATCGCTCCAGCTCTTATTCAAACATTGTTCATGGGTATCGTAGTTGCAGCTGCACTTGCTACAGGACTAGCATTTGGTCTTGGAGGTAAGGATGTTGCAGGAAGAATGCTTGAGAAGACAATTCATGCTGTTTCAGATAAAGAATAATTAAAATAAATTCTAAACAAAAAAGGCATCCGAGAAGGTGTCTTTTTTGTTTTATACACTAAAATTACTTATACCTATTGACTTCTAAATCGGCTTAATATACACTACTTCTTACACAGAAATATGTTAAGAAATTCACTATTTAAACGGCCACAATAACGCTCTT
>CAZVVX010000013.1:0-16567 GCA_964631035.1 uncultured Candidatus Saccharibacteria bacterium
CAGATACACCAGCACCACTGCCAGATATACATGTACCGTTTACTGAGAAGCATCCAGTTCTCAAATTTATACCGCTACCAAATGTAGATGTGGCAGTAGCAGAAATATTAATAGTATCATTACCTGTATCACCAATAGAAAGCGATGTGCCAGGAGTAGTAGTACCCATACCAATATTACCACTAGATAATATTGATAGAACACTAGCTGATGATTGGCCGAAAAATTCAGCAATCTTACCTGCACCTGACTGGAGAATACTAACAAAAGTAGAGGATGTAGATGTAGCATTTTGCGTATCAGATCTCAAAAACTGTTCACTTGAAAGATTATCCAATGTATCTGACACAAAAGCAGCAGGAACTGCACCTAATACTTTCCTTGGAGACATTTCACCATCTCCCTCAACATTAACACCTAAATATAGTTGTTGATTAAAATCAACATTAGCCAAACTAGTGACAGAACCTAACATCACACTGAATAGACCGTTTGTTACCTGAATCTTATTTGCTCCAGAGAAATCTTCCGACCATATTTCAGTACCCCCTGATGATGAGGTATATAGTTTAAAAGAAATCTGATAAGTACCATCTGATACTATAGCGCCTGAGCTATTTGTTAACTTACCCTGATAATTGATTTGTTTATTTATTGCCGCAAATGCTTGAGAATAAAATACAAAGAAAATTCCTAGTACCAGTAATAGTAGTACTATTTTTACTATTAAACTACTAATTTTTTTAAAAAATATAGCAACAAAAATTAATATTATTAGTATTAACAATACTATGTAAGCTGATACATTGTTATTAAAAATATTTAAAGAACTCAAACTTGCTAAAATATTTAAATTATTTAATGTTAGTACCTTCAATTCACCAGAAATTCTCTTCTGAGCCTGATTCTTATAATCCATAATCACTATGTTCATTCTGTAATTACCCTTTTTATTTAAAGGTGCAATTGTCGCCTCATAAGCAGTTTTGTCCTTGTTTATTTTTAAGACAAAAGGAAATACTTTATTTGGATTCTCAGGATCTGAAAGAGTAATTGCAATGGTCTTCAAAATTTCTGGAACCTTATTGTATGGTAGTGAAATTTTTAGATTACTCTTTCCATCAACAACCACCGTTCCATCATTCTGAATAATATTCTTATTTTGCTGAATAAAATTAAAATCAGATATATTAAGAACTCTAATCATAGGGTCTACATCCTTGATATCAATTATCTGTATATCTCTCAATGGATCTGTATTCTGGAAGTATACTTCCATTGGTGATTCTGGATTTGCATTTAATATAGAAGATTCATTTATAATATCAATGTAGGTAATATCTATTCTTCTCATTTGTCCAGAACTAGAAGATACTGAATCTGTTGTACTTGAATTATTTGATGTAGAATTTGTCGCGCTAGTCTGCTGGTATCCTGCATTATTTATCTTATTTGAACTACTAGATCTTCCTGTAGCTATTTCACCAACCGTATCATCCACATAATAAGTACTTGAATTTGATCTGTTACCTGCAAAATTTATACTATCTGTACTAATACTATAATTACCACTAGACATCGCGCTTACAGATAAAGAAGTTAACTGAAAACAAATAACTAAAATACTTGTTACAATAAAAAATCTTATTAGAAAATTTGATAATTTATTTATTTTCATCTTTTTTAGTTTCTTTTACAGGAACCATCACATAAAGAAAATCATCACCCTTAGACTCCTTGAATACAGGAACAATAACTCCTGCAGTACCACTTGAATCAGGTAATACATTTACTTCATCAGAAAAAGGATTCCTCAAGTCATTTTTCATTGATTCATTCTCAATAGATGTAGAAGCTGAAGGAGCCACAACGACACCATTCAATACAGTTGCAACAATATCTTTTGATGAGTATGGGAAATATGAAATAAAATTCTTACCGAAAAGCACTGCAGACAACAACAATAAAATTAGTACCAAGCTTAAATCCGCTTTACTAAATCTTCTAGAAACTCTTACTTCACCACTAGAACTATTATTAATATTATTAATCTGACTAGGTATATTTTTATCGACAACACTCTCAATACTACAAATAGAATTGACCGAACCCTTAGAATCAATTTTTGGAATCTTAGCATCAGAAGTAATACCAGTCTCCGTAACGGAAACTGGTAATTTAATATTCCTTTCGACACTGGAAGACCCAACCATAGATCGAATATCAACACCACTATCAACTAAATCCTTTAGTGTAATAGAAGAAGTTAGTATTGACGCTACATCAGTACGAGAAGAATCAACCTTATCAACTGAAGGTAAAGATGAGGCAAAAGAATTTGCATTTTTTATATCAAGACTAGAAGCCTTATGTTTTAAAACAGAATCCTCACTTACAAACCAAGATCTACCCACCATTGTGCACTCAATTTTACCCTCTCTACATAGCTGACCAACATAGTCACTAGAGTAACCAAATATAACTGCAGCTCGTTTTGCCGAGATATATTTTTTGTCTTGTAAAATAAGAGCATCCTTCATAAATTTTATTACTATAATTATATCTCATCTCGAGTATAAAATTGATAAAAATCTGTGGATAAACAGGACAAAAATGAGGAGCAACGGAAGCTAAAAAAATCATTAGAAAAATAATTCAAATTATTGAGAATTCAACACAAAATAGACATTAGAATACATGACTGACAAATACTCAGTACAAAACCCAAAGAGTGCCAAATCTGGAAAAGTAAAACAGTAAAACGAGCTGAAAGATGAGATGAATCAATGATCAGAACAAAAGAGAGAATAAAATGAGACAAATAATACCAATCAGCACAGTCAACAAGAACAGTGTCCCGGACTGCAACAATACACAAGTACTTTGAATCTCGGCGAGGCGAGGTATAAATATCAATTAAAATAAGGATTTAAATCTAAAAAATTATTTCAGTCTCGGTTACATTCACTATGAATATTTTGCACTTTTCTGTGCTAGTAATACAGCCATAAATACATGAAAGCTGTATTAAATTATGCAAATGGCGAAAAAATTTATTAATCAAGTAAAAAAATGACAGTTTAAAATGAGTTATAGGGCATAAAAAAATGGTCTAACGATATTTAGATCAAGGAAATTATACATGCGTATAATACAATTTAAACAGTTCATAAAAATTTTACTACTCATCTGTGAATATTATTATAGTACTTATTATCATTTTAATAACATTGATACTGTGTATAATTCATTATTTATCATTAATATATATGATATAATGTCTATTAAGGTTTAGTAATATTTATTAATAACTATATTTTAATAATTAAATGGAAAAAAAATACATAACAATAAAGGAGGCGGCCAAGATTCTGGGAGTTTCTCCTCTAACTTTGAGAAATTGGGACAATAGTGGTAGATTCCCAGCCGGAAGACACCCTATTAGTAACTACAGGGTCTATAAAGTTGAGGATATAAACGAACTTATAGAGCAGATGGATAGACTAGCAGTTGGAATTAGAAGACCTAGCAGGAAGACAGTTAAGAAGCTTGTAGTTAAACACTTAGACTAACCTATAATTTCTAGTGCAATTCTTTTTAGAATTTCTGGATTAGCAGATCCCTTCGTTGCCTTCATTCCCTGTCCAACAAAGAACTGTAGCGCAGCAACCTTACCCTTTTTATAATCTTCAACGACACTTGGATTCTCGCTAATAATTTTTTCAATTATTTTTTTAATTTCTTCTTCATCACTCTTTTGTATCAAGTCATTCTCAATAGCAATTTTCTCTGGATCAATATTATTTTTTATCATCAATAATAAAATATCTTTTGCACCTCTTGATGAAAGTTTTTTGTTCTCAATCATGATCATCAATTTTGCAAAATTATTCTCACTGATTGAATTGAGATTCACATTTTCTTTTTTAATTATTCCAAGATAGTCTGTTAGTAAATAATTTATAGTTAACTTTGCTATGCTCTTTTTGTTTGAGATAACTTTCTCAAAATAATTACCAACCTCGGGTGCCTCCACCATAACAGCGATCTCCTTGTCAGTCATACCAAACTCTTTTTGTAGTCTATCCCTCTTGACCCAAGGTAGCTCAGGCATCTCCTTCTTGAGATTGTTCTCCTCAAATTCTTGTACTTCACTTATCTTCAATTTTGGTAAATCTGGTTCAGGGAAATATCTATAGTCATGAGAACTTTCTTTTAGTCTTTGAGAATATGTTTTACCAGAATTATCATCCCAACCCCTTGTCTCTTGCACAACCTTCTCTCCAGACTCAATCTGCTTTATCTGTCTATTAATCTCATAAGAGATTGCTTTTTCTACGGACTTAAATGAGTTTAGATTTTTGACCTCAGTCTTGGTTCCAAATTTTTTAGCATTTGTATTCTCAATAGTTGCTACTGAAATATTCGCTTCAACTCTCATTTCACCTTTCTCAAGATTTGCCTCCCCTGCCCCAAGATACCTTAGTAGTAATTGTAGCTCTTTTGCAAATTTTACAGCAGTTACAGCATCATGTATAACAGGTTCAGTAACAAGCTCCATAAGTGGCACTCCAGATCTATTAAAGTTTATTAAGCTTTTTTTATGTATATCATGTGTAGATTGTGCGGTATCCTCTTCAAGATGAATTCTTGTTATATCCACCCCAGCCATAGAACCACCAGATACCAGAGGATACTTGTACTGACTTATCTGATAACCCTTTGGAATATCGGGATAGAAATAATTCTTTCTGTCCCATTCAGTGAAATCTGCTATATTTCCATTTACAGCATGACCAATCTTTAGAACATGTTTTATTGCCTCTTTGTTTAAGACGGGCAAAGTACCAGGATGCCCCATACAGACTGGGCATATATTAGTATTTGGTCTATCTTCATCAGGATCATTTTTACATGAACAAAACATCTTAGAAGATGTCTTTAATTCTGCGTGTATTTCTAGTCCAATAGTCGCCAAATATTTGTCACTCATAATAAGCATAATAGCAAAAGTGAGCTATTTACTCAATCTCTTGGTTATCTTATCAGTTAGATCTTTAATATCCTTATCATCAAGAACAGTAACTGTGAGAATATCTTTGTTGTATTTTTTTAATGTAGAAATAACTTTATCAACTGTCTTCTTATCAACCGTATCAGTCTTGGTTAGAATAATTGTTTCTGATTTATCTTCTAATCCATTACCGTAACTTTCTAACTCTTTCCTTATTGTTTTATATGAACTAACAATAGCTTTCTCTTCAAGAGAAATTAAATGAAAAAGTCTTTTTGTTCTTTTGATATGTCTTAGAAATTTATAACCCAACCCCTTACCTTCTGACGCTCCCTCTATCAATCCAGGAATATCAGCAATAACATAACCTCCCTTTAATGCACCGAGATTGGGTTCTAGAGTTGTGAAAGCATAACTACCAACCTGAGCTTTTGCATTTGTAATTGCATTTAGCAAACTTGATTTGCCTGCATTAGGTAAACCTATAAGACCCGCATCAGCAACTAGTTCTAAAGAGATATGGAAATCAGCTTCTTCACCATGAACTCCAGGAGTACTCTGCTTTGGTGTAACATTTGTTGATGCTTTAAAATGTTCATTACCAAGTCCACCTCTTCCACCTTTCAATATTTTTATTATTTCATTCTCTGAATTTAGACTATATACTCTAGATGTTCTAAGATCGGTAATGACCGAACCAATAGGTAGATCAATAGTTAAATCTTTACCATCAGCACCATGCATACTATTTCTCATACCATCTTGGCCTCTACCCGCTTCAAATTCTTTGGTATTTCTATAGCTAGCAAGAATACCCAGATCTCTAATACCTCTAACATACACATCTCCACCCTTACCTCCATTACCTCCAGCGGCACCAGAGAATTCCTTGCCACGTTCATGTCGCCATCTTACAACGCCGTTCCCACCATTTCCGGCTCTAATATGGAATGTTAAATCATCAATAAAGGCCATAAAATTTATAATTAAGAATAGTGATTCTTAATTAGCACTCTATCACTATTTGGTTGTCTTGTAAATTTCTAATAATGCGTAAAGAAGAGCTATTATCAGAGGTCCGGCAATAAAACCAATAGGACCGAAGAATACCAAACCACCCATAACTGACAATAGAATTATAAAGGGATGAATCTGAATACCTCTATTTACTAATATTGGACCTAGATAATTATCAATAAACCCTACAGCAACTATTCCCCATATCAATAATCCCAATGAATGAAGATTAGAACTTGTAAAGAATAGATACAAGACTCCAGGAATCACAACTAGAGATGTTCCAAGACCTGGTATAAGAGCAGCGACAACTGCGAAGCTTCCCCACAAAGCAGGATTAGGCACTCCAAATATATAGAAGCCCAAGCCAGTCAATATACCCTGAATAACACTAACCACTAGAGAACCCGCAACAACAGATCTTATAGCTTGCTTTAGTTTAATCATTATTTTCTCATCATAACTATCTGCAAGGGGACTAATAGAAATAATATCTTGTCTGAATTTGCCTCCATCTCTCAATAAATAGAATAGTGCAAAAAGCATAATGAATATTTGTAATACTAACTTAGTTACACTTGAGAATATTGTATCCAGATTTGCAAATGACCATTCCAAGAAATTCTGTATATATGTTGTAACATTTAGAGAATTAAAATCATATGCAGGGAAAGCATTGAACAATCTATCTGATAACGCTTGTGATATTGAATTAAGAGTATTGATTATCTCTGATCTCTGACCTTCCTCTGTAAGACTGAAATATAATTGTTCACTTTCAAAATATATTTGCTGACCAAGGAAAATAAGTGGAGTCACTATCAATGTAGCGACTATAAACAATGTAATGAAAGCTGAGATACTACTCCTCTGATTGCCCTTTGAGAATATTCTAGATACCCATCTATGCAATGGTCGGAACATCACAGAGAACACAAGCGCCAACAATAATGATGTTAGATAAGGATAGAAAATGAATATTGTAAGTATAATAGCTCCAACAAGAATCACTATGAAGAAATAATGTTGAGATTTGCTTTCCATATTTAGTACTATTATTACATATATAATTGAACTTGCAACAATATTACCCATGTGATATATTGGCTAGCAATGAAGACGATAGTCTCTATACTTCCGTACATACAGATTGTACTAGCAGTGATCTTAGTAACTGCTATACTACTTCAAAGAACTGGCGCACAGATCGGTGGTGCTTTTGGTGGTAGTGACAATTTTAGTTCGGCATTTCATACTAGACGTGGTTTCGAGAAGACCCTCTTCATAATAACTATCTCAGTAGCAATACTATTTGTTATTTCGTCACTTTTGACACTTATTTAAGTTATTAAATTCAGAAAACTTTTGTGAATGAATTCCATTTCAAAAAGGGAGAGAAGATACTTTCACTAATAAAAAATTTCTCAGCTACAGAAAAGCTGATATTTACACTATTATTGATAATATCTCTATTTAGCTCATTAATACTTCTAAAGAAAGTTAATGAGTATTTCCTATTGCCTGTTATAGCTCATGGCGGATCTCTAACCGAAGGTGTTATTGGTCTACCAAGATACATAAATCCAGTATTAGCATTTACTGATGTGGATAGAGATTTAACTACACTAATATATTCTGGACTAATGAAATATGAAGACAATAATCTTGTAACAGATTTAGCTGATAGTTATTCAATATCAAACGATGGCCTAACATATAATTTTATATTAAAAGACAATATTAGATTTCATGATGGAACCCAGATGACTACAGATGATATTGAATTCACTATTCAGAAGATTCAAGATATAAATCTCAAAAGTCCTCGAGCCGCTGACTGGGCAAATATCTCAATAAAAAAGATTAGCTCAAGGGAAATACAATTTCAATTAAAACAACCATATTCCCCTTTCCTTGCTAACACCACAATAGGAATACTCCCAAAACATATATGGAAGAATGTTGATGCAAGTCAATTTATATTTAGCCAATACAACCTTGAGCCAATAGGTTCTGGACCATTCAAAATTAAAAATATAATGAGAGACAGTGGCGGAATACCAAAAATTTACAATTTAGTCTCATTTGATAAATTCTATACACATGAACCATATCTTTCTTCAATAAGTTTTCACTTTTTCCCTAATGAGAGACTAGCGATTGAGGCATTGAATGCTGGTAGTATTGAAAGTTTAGCAGGTATATCGCCAATAGAATCAGCAAAAATAGCATCTACTACTTCATATGTAAAAATATTAAGCACTCCATTACCTAGAGTATTTGGTGTATTCTTCAATCAAAGCAATGCACCCGTACTATCTAACAAAGAAATAAGACAAGCACTAAATCTATCCCTTGATAAAGACAAGATAGTAAATGAGGTTCTTTATGGCTATGGTATAACTATAGACAGTCCATTACCACAAATATTCTCAAATTCTACAACATCTACAAAATTTAAAGCAGACAAAGAATCAGCAATAGAAATACTAAAGAAAGCAGGATGGGCAATTAACAGCGATGGAGTATTAGAGAAAAAAGACAAAAAATCTACTCAAACCCTTGAATTCTCAATAGCAACAGCAGACTCAGCAGAATTTAAACAAATAGCAGAAATAATCAAAAAAGAATGGGAAAGTATTGGAGCCAAAGTAAATATAAAGGTATTTGAATTCGGAGACTTATCACAAAATATAATTAAAACAAGAAAATATGACGCCCTATTGTTTGGTGAATATATAGGTAAGGATTTAGACCTCTATGCATTCTGGCATTCATCACAAAGAAATTCTCCAGGACTAAATGTTGCACAATATGTAAATAGCAAAGTAGACAAAATATTAGAAGATGCGAGAGTGATATTTGATAACAAAAGCAGATCAGCACTATACAATGAATTTGAGAAGATTATTAAAGAAGATATACCAGCAGTATTTATTTATTCACCAGAATATATGTATATACTTCCAGACAAAATCAAAGGCATAGAATTCAATACAATAAATAACCCTTCGGATAGATTATACAATTCAGAATCATGGTACACAGAGACAGACAAAGTATGGAAAATATTCGCAAAATAAATAATTAAAAAAATATGAACAACGAAAAAAATCAAACAATAGAAAAAAAGACAGTGGATAAGAGAGTTACAAGTAGGCCATTTAGAAAATCATCAGTAAGATCACATGGTATGAGACCATCAAGACCACCAGAAGCAACTCAAATACACAAAAAAGTTGAAGATACAGTTCCACCACTAAATCCAGGGGACATAAGAATTATACCTCTTGGTGGTGTCGAGGAAATTGGTAAGAATATGACAATGATTGAATGTGGTAATGATATTATCGTTGTTGATATTGGTTTTCAATTTAAAGATGAGAATACTCCTGGAATAGATTACATTCTTCCCAATACTAAATATCTTGAAGAGAGAAAAGACAGAATAAGAGCTGTAATAATAACTCACGGTCACCTAGATCATATAGGAGGTATTCCATATGTAATGCCCAGAATTGGTAATCCCCCACTATATACAAGAATGTTAACTTCAGTAATGGTCAAAAAGCGACAAGAGGAATTTACCCATGTTCCACCATTAGATATCAAGATTGTTGAGAAAGATGAGACAATAACACTTGGCTCATTGAAGGTTAAATTCTTTGCAGTTACACACACTATTCCTGATGCAATGGGTGTAATAATTCAAACACCATATGGATCAATAGTTCATACAGGAGATCTAAAATTAGACCATATTGATGGAGTTCCTACAGAAGAAGAGAATGATGAATTTGATAAAAAGTTTAAGAACGAGAAGGTTCTTCTATTGATGGCTGACTCAACAAATGTTGAGAATCCAGGATTCTCAATACCAGAGAAAACAGTTCATAAGAATATAGAGGAGATTATAAAAAATACAAAGGGCAGATTAATTATTGCCACATTTGCTTCCCTACTTGAGAGAATGCTCAAGATAATTGAATATGCTGAGAAATATGGCAAGAAAGTTGTAGTGGAAGGTAGAAGTATGAAAACAAACATTGAAATTTGTCGTAACCTTGGTTTACTTAAACCCAAAAAAGACACATTGATAACAGTAGAAGAGATAGATAGTCATCCACCAGAGAGGATCATTGTCTTAGCCACAGGAGCACAAGGTGATGAATTCGCTGCTATGATGAGAATGTCTAATAAGACTCACAAATACATAAAAATCACACCAAGAGACACAATATTGCTATCTTCATCTATAGTACCAGGCAATGAAAGAGCAGTTCAGAAGCTCAAGGATAATCTTTCAAGACAAGGAGCAAATATTATTCATTATAGAATTGCTGATGTTCACTCATCAGGTCATGCCAATAGAGATGAGACAGCTTGGATACATAGAAAGATAAATCCAAAATTCTTTATGCCCGTTCATGGTTATCACTATATGTTGAGAGTTCATGGAGAAATAGCCAAAGATGCAAATAGTCTTAAAGATGAATCAATAATTATTCCTGATAATGGATCTATAGTTGAAATAAAGGATAAGGGTGAAAGAATAGTTAAATTAAAAGAAAAGGCACCTTCAGGCATAGTGATGGTTGATGGATTCTCTGTTGGAGATATACAAGATGTTGTTATTAGAGATAGACAATTACTTGCACAAGATGGAATATTTATAGTCTTTGCAATTATCAATGCCCAAACAGGCAAATTAAAGAAAAGTCCTGATATTATCTCTAGAGGATTCGTATATTTGAGAGAATCACAAGAATTATTGCATCATGCAAGAATAATAATCAAAAATACAGTTGAAGAATCAACTCATGGAATGAACCCTATAAATGTTGATTATGTTAAAGCTGCTATCTCAGATAATGTAAGTAAGTTCTTATTACAAAAGACAGCCAAGCGTCCAATAGTTATACCCGTATTACTTACTATATAAATTATCCAATGCAAATTTCAATGCTATAATATATAGCATATGAAGCATCATCCCAATATTGGTAAAGCAACCGCACTTTATACAATCGGTTTAGTTAGCTTTTTCCTGTCATTGCATGTGGCTTTACCTTCATATTTCAATTCAAGCTTCCTAACACAATTCACAAGTGAAGAGAATCTGAGCTTCATCTATATTGTTCAATCAATGATAACAATACTAGGTCTTCTCTCAATGCACAAAATATTGAGAAAATTTGGTAATTACAAAACCTCATTATTTCTGATTGGAATACAAATATTACTTTTGTATGGAATAATAAATTTTAAGGCAGGTTATTTACTAATACCACTGATTATATTATCAATTTCATTAATTAATTTAATCAGCTTTAATCTAGATATTTTCCTAGAGAAGAACTCAGATACTAATCATACAGGAACAATAAGAGGACATTATTTAACAGTATCAAATAGCGCATGGATATTGGGACCATTATTAGCCGGAATGATAATAGCTGATAGTGGCTACAAAGGTATATATGTCGCAGCTTTTGGATTACTTTTCCCTGTTTTTTATTTGATTTATAGAAATTTTCCTAAATTCAAAGATCCACATTATCCCAAAATTTCATTGATAAAATCAATGATTATATTATTAAATGATAAAGATCTTTCAAAATTAACAGTTATTAATACAGTATTACAGACATTCTATTCATGGATGACTATCTATACACCAATATATTTATACAAGAGTATTGGTTTTGATTGGACTGAGATAAGTATAATACTAACAATAATGCTAGTACCTTTTGTCCTTATTGAGACTCCTCTTGGCAAATTAGCAGACAAAAAATATGGTGAGAAAGAAATAATGGCTATTGGATATATTATTATGGGTATATCAACTATATTGTTGAGTTTTATTACAGTAAAAAGTCTTGCTATATGGGCAATACTACTATTTATAACACGTATTGGAGCAGCTGCATCAGAAGCGATGATTGAGACATATTTCTTTAAGAAAGTTGATGTTAAGGACTCAGAAATATTGAGTATGTTTAGAATTACAAGACCATTATCTTTTTTTATTGCGCCATTAATAACAGTTACAGGATTGATGTTCGTATCAAGCACTTATTTGTTTATAATAATTGGTGCACTATGTATAATCACTGTCGCACCTATAGCTTTGATAAAAGATACTAGATAATAATTTTATAACTTCTTACCCTCTTGAATCATCTTGATAGTTGCGTCTATTTCTTTATTTAATTGTGGAGAAAGAGTCTTTAAAACCTTTAGCTCTTCTATGGCTTTCTGTAATTGATTACTTATATAGTACACAGAGGCTAGTCTTGAATGTGTATCAACATCATTTGGATTTTTGGTTAATACATTTTTATATGCAGATATTGCTTTATCATATTGCTTATTCTTCATATATAATCCTATAACCCTTTGATCCGAGAATAATTCGGGCTTATCAGGGAATAGTTCTCTGGCTTTCTGCTCTTCTCCATTGTTTATGAGTGACATTACATATACAGACTGGGCAAGAGGATAGTCAGTTGCTAATTCATAAGCTTTCTTAGCAATTTCTACAGCTTCTTTTGGCTTACTTGTATTAATATAATTAATAGCAAGATCTAGCATTGGTGTTTGCTTATATGGAGAAAGTTCTCTAGCTTTCTGTATAAGTGGAAGAGCAGAAGCCCAGTCTCCTATTGAATTATAGAATGAACTACCAAGTATATATATTCTTGCATCATTTGGAGTTGTACTAATCTGATTTTCTATTTCCTTTTTTGTAAATATATAGAACTCATCCTTAGTCTTTGGACTTATTGCATCACTTGCAAATACATTTATAGAACAAGAAATGAGCTGTTCCCTAATTTCTTGATTTAGAGTTGTCTGATTTAGACTTAATGCCCTTTCAAAATATTTTGTAGAAGGATTACCACCATCAGAACAAGATCTTAGTACATCTATCAATCTAACATTTGCTTGTATATTTCTTACATTAACAAAATATAATGTAATAAATAGTAGAATAACTATTACAGGGACAAAAATATAATCTCTGACTGTAATATAGTCTTCTGTTATTGGCTTATCTGAATTCTTAAATATAGATAAGATTTTGCTTTGTCTAAATGAATGTACAAAAGCAAGGAAAGTAAAGAAGATCACATAACTTGTCTGATTATCAAATACGAATACATTGTGAATGCTATACCCAACAAGTAGAGCGATGAGTGCTGATTTTTGACCTAGACTTAGATTGCTCCTGATAATATATATAAATGATGTTATATATAGAGACAAATACAATACAAGACCCAATAATCCTCCCGCAATTAACCAGTCCAAGTAAACATTGTGTGCTCTATCAAACCATAATTCATGAGCCCACATTTTAGGATTATAATTTTTGTTAAAAACATAATTGAAATTCTCTTGTCCCCAACCTATGAGAGATGTCTTAACAGTTTCAAAAGAACCATTTATTGCCATTGGCCAAATATAACCTCTTGCTTGAGTTCTAGTATCCTTAATAGATATAGATGCAAGTCTACTCAATACTTCACTATTTTTAATCCATACTGCATCTTTATTTAAATAAAATGCTGTAGTCAATATTATAATTAATAATATCACTCCTCCAGATATTGCTCTAGATAAATTTGATTGTCCTTTCTCTTTCCTTCCCCATACTGCATATATAAAACAAGCAACTATTATGCCAGCAACCCAACCTATTATAGTTCCTCTTGTAGCTGTTTGAAATAGAATGAAAGAAAATAATACAGATAAAACAGAATATAAATAGAATAGTATTTTGTTTTTTGGAAAATTAACTATAGCAAAATATGCTGAAATAAAAACATGTATCAACATATAAACAGCCATGTATGCTGAGTTACCTAGAGAAGCATCAATTCTACTTGAACCTTGATGGATTTGTGCCCAACCAAAATATTGGAATAGACCATAAATTGCAGTTATAGTTCCTGCAATAATAGTTACATTCAAAAATCTATGCCAATTATTTCTTAATTCTTCTCCTGTTCCAAATATACTAGATAAAATCATGAAATAACCCCATAGATGAATTATAGTCATCCAACCCTCCATTCTCTCAGAATTTGACCAAATACTTCTTAGAGGATTCATTCCAGCAAGATCAGCAATAAGCACAACAAAAGTAAATACTGTAATTAATATTGTGATTAGATTAATTCTTGGAGCAACACTTCTATCTGTTCCATAAGCGCTTGTGCCCTTTTCTCTTAAGATTAGAACAAGCCATATAGCAAATATCAATTCAACTATAATCCTAAAGGCAAATGCTTTACCAGTTATGAAAGGAAAGAATAATGGTCCAGCAACATATAATGGTATAAATGGAATAACGGCTAGTCCTGTAATAATCGCGTACTTTAATATCGTATTGATTGTATTTTGCATAATGCAAGCATCATATCATATTTGATAGCTTCTTAGCTATAAATACATCAGTATCTCGTCTTGATTCGTGTGTCATACCACCTATATGAGGGACAATTAGAATGTTTGGATTTGTCTTAGCGTGTTTTACAATAATATGCTCTGAACAGTCATTATTAATAAATACCAACTCACCATCCAATACGTCTGTAGCATAACCAGCGATCTTTTTCTTTTTAATTGCATCTATAATATCCTTTTCGTGAACTATTTTACCTCTTGAAGTATTGATAATATAAGCAGATGGCTTCATTTTAGAAATAGAATCCTTGTTAAACATATATTCAGTCTCTGGTGTAAGATGAACATGAATAGAAATATAATCACTTTCTTTTAACAATTCATCAAAATCAACTTTTTTATAGTCAAAAGTATGATTATGATCTATCTTTGGGTCATAGAATATTACTCTTTTGCCCAATGCCTTTCCATATCTAGCCATCATCTTGCCCAATCTTCCCAATCCTACTATTCCCAATGTTTGACCATATAATGAATGCCCTTTGAATTTCTCTCTATCCCATTCTCCATTTAGTACAGCCGGATATGCTGTATGCATATTTCTTGCCAGTGTTATCATAAGTCCCAAAGCTAATTCTGCTGTACCAGTTATTGTATCCAAGAATTCATTCTCTCCTCTCAAACTCAGAATCTTAATTCCCTTCTCCTCAGCGAATTTCATATCTATATGATCTAATCCTGTTGTAGCAGTTGCTATAGCTTTTAGCTTTTTTGCCTTAGATAATACTTCTTTATCAAAATTTAATCCCAAACCACAAAGTACATAATCATAATCTCCAATGATTTTTAATAATTGCTTCTGACTAGGTATTTTGTAATCCACCTTACCTGCTTTATCAAGTATTTCCTTGGCTTTAGGGTCAAATGCCTTTCCTATTGTGTTTAGTATTCTTTTTTTCATTAGGAATACATTATGTATCAAATACAATAAAATGCAACTATATTATAAAAATTAAAGGCCTGACATACATCAGACCTTTGGAATCATTTAGTGGATTCAGACACTCTGACTTTAGTGAGTCAGAACAGCGACCTTCTCGATCGCCTCGATCATCTTCTCGAGAGCGATACCCTTGCGTTCGGGCTTGGGATACAATACCTCCAACCTAATGCGATAATCATTGTCCTCACCCCTGATCCTCGACGTAATAAGTCCAAGATCGTCGGAATTCTGATAGAGCAGTGCCGCACCCTGCTCACACAGAGGCCAGAGCCGAGAGCCGGTAGCCCTCTCCAATCGAGCCAGAGCAATTTCACTGAACCAATCGACCACCGGAACTCGCTGACAAACCGCCTCAATGCCAATGGTGGAAGCCGACTCGAAAACAATATCTGCTCCAGGAATCAGATCAGGCCCAGACATCTGATCCTGAGTAATGAATCGAATATTGACTCTCGAAGCCTTGCAGACGGGCTCATAGTAATCCTCAAGGGGATTTTCATCCCTAGGATGAGGACTGATGATAACCAGCCCAACCCCAGTCTGACCTGCGACCTCAATGGCTTTCTTGCCATGGAGAATATTGACCTCCTTGCTCTTGCCCCAAGGGCAGAGCATGACCCGCTCACCGTTATTGATCCCCAAGGGAAGCCGAACCATTTCCCGAGTATTCCTCGGGAAGAAAAATCCATCCCAGCAGGGGTTGCCAGTCACAGTGACCCTGGCGTTGGGATATTTCTCCTTGGCGAATTGGGCTTCTTCTTCGTTGATGACGAAGATGTTAGCCCATTCTTCCGACCTAGTGATGACATCCTCAAACCAAGGCCGATTCCATGAGCCGAAAGTATCAGCGACATAGAAGGTTTCGACTCGACGTTTGATGGCCTCATCGGCCATATAGACCTCTTCCTTGGCAAGCTCCTCCGAGGAGGACATGCCGAGAATGAGAATCTTGGTGTCGTCATCAAGGACAGGATTTCCCTGACCATCATAAAACTCAATAGGCTCGACTCCCTTTCTTGTGAGAGCCGAAGCGATAAGCTTGAGGATATTGCGTGGACCAATATCTCGTGTGCACAGTGCAGCTTTCATAGCTCTATTCTATCAGCTTTTCAGCTTTT
>CAZVVX010000014.1:0-13875 GCA_964631035.1 uncultured Candidatus Saccharibacteria bacterium
TATACATGATTTCAATGTAAAACTACTTGACAAATATTTATAATCTGCTATACTTATCACAGTTAGATCATTGATTGTTTCTAAGTAGGTGTGCGTTCCATATTGAGCTTAATTACTTGAGCCCAGCATGGAGCGCGCACTGAACTAGGTATAGGTGTGTCGACTCCGTAGAGAAAACAGAAAACAGAAAACAGAAAAAAGCTGGTCGGCTGGCAGGTGCTGGCGGACTAGCAAAAAAAAAGAAGCCGGCAGAAAAAAGAGAAAAAAGCAGGACAAAAGACGACACCCGTAGCTGTGACAGCAGCTAATCTTAAGAAGACGACTACTCGTGGTAGTGTAGCGAGGTCAGTTATCTTCACTGTCAGCAGTCAGGCATGTTATGGTTTTGCTGGTTCGTCCAGATATCATGCCCATCCTCACCAGATGAATATACCGAGTGGACGGTTTCTAATTCCTCGGATAACTGCAAAAAAGGTGTGAGCAACTCATTACTCCTTCTGGGGGTTGCAAAAACTAAATTGTGGGGAACGGGACGACCTAGCCTCCCCCTCCCAAAAAGAAGGATTTGGGCGTCGCTGGCATTCGTGCTGGTGGCGCCCTTTTTCTTTCCACAGATTCTATTTTTTAGATTCTATTTCCTCCAAATAAACCTATTATACATATACCAATTATAGAAGGGCACAATCAAGAAACTAGTAAATACTAGAATAATTTGTCTATAATCTTCTCCAAATAGATATACTCCAGATGTACCAATAATGACTTGAATCAGAAGAGCGCCAAATGAAGTAGAGTTGAATTTTAATAATCTTTTAAAGAAATTCTCTGGGTTAGAAATGGATCTTAATTTGAAAGTCCAAACATTATTAAAAATAAAATTACTAATAATAGCTAATTCGGTTGATATCGCCCATGATAATGATTCAATTTTTGTAATTGAATGCATAAAATCAAGTGAAAGTGCATTTATTATGTATCCTACTAGACCCACAACAGCGAATTTTATAAATCTTCTAGTATTATCTTCATGAAGTCTGGTTTTTATACAAGCCAAAAGCACTTCAAACATAGTTGTAGATTCAAATTTTGAAACTCCAGCGTATCTATCATCAAAGGCCAATGGTATCTCCTTGTATTTTGCACCTAAATGCAATGTCTCGGATAATAACTGGATTTTGTAGCCAAATTTTTTGCTATGCAGGTGGTTTGGATCTAGGTTTAATTTATTCATGAACCCTTTTACTCTTGTAGCCTTGAGACCGGTTGTAGTGTCAGTAACTTGCCAAAACATTTTGGTAGGGAAGAATAATAAGCACTTAGCAACTATTGATCCAAATGATGTAAGGAGACTTCTGATTATATTTCTTTGATATGTCTCTGAACCGCCTTTTATTTTCCTTGATCCTAATACATAGTCATATCCTTCATCAATTTCTTTTAATAATAGGCCGACATAGCGTGGAGGATGTTGAAAGTCAGCATCAAATTCTATAACTACATCTGCTCCAAGTTCTGTCATAGCTTTCTTAAATCCAGTAACATAAGCAGCACCTATGCCTTGTTTTTTCTCTTCTACTAATAGATGAATATTTTTGTGTTTTTTGGACTTCTCTAGGACTATTTGTCCAGTTCCGTCTGGAGACTTGCCATCAACGATGAGTACCTTCACATTCCAATTTTTAATCTTTGGAAATTCAATATTGAAAAATTCATCCAATAATAAGCCAATATTATCAGCTTCATTGTAAGTCGGTATAACCACTACTGCCACAGGATATTCCTTGGAATCATTCATACTATGGTATTATTATATGGATTGAACAACTTGATTATATCATCTTTATACAATAAGTTCTTGGAATTATTAAATAGAACATGGTTCCATATTTTTTTGATTTTTTGTGTTAGTTTTGTCACTCATTTTATTTATTTTGGTTATCCCAATTCTGTAGTATTTGA
This sequence comes from uncultured Candidatus Saccharibacteria bacterium, assembly GCA_964631035.1. GTDB lineage: Bacteria > Patescibacteriota > Minisyncoccia > Phycocordibacterales > PALSA-1337 > CAIOGI01. The sequence continues at coordinate 1,960 of CAZVVX010000014.1, forward strand.
CGAAGTACATATTGGACGTTATATAACAGAATATATTAAAGGTGCTTATGTATTCGATGTCCACCCTCCACTTGGTAGATTGATATTTGCAGGTTTTGCAATTCTATTTGGTGCTGATTATATTACTAATTTTGATAATATTGGAAATATTCTTCCGAATTGGGCAGTGTTACTGAGAATAATTCCAATTTTAGCAGGAACTATTCTCCCAGTAATAATTTATTTAATATTAAAAAATCTAGATTTATCATCTAAATTAGCTCTGCTAGGTGCATTCTTATTGTGTATAGAAAATTCCTTGATTATTCATTCAAGATTTCTTCTTACTGATTCTTTTCTTATTTTGTTTGGTTTTATTTCTATTCTTCTATATTCATATTATAGGAATAAGGTTAAGTACTTTAATTTTTATCTTCTTTTCTCAATAATTTTTGCTAGCTTAGCTTTTAGTATTAAGTGGACTGGTTTATCATTTTTATTTATTATTTTTGCATTGGAATTTCAGAATAGAAAAGTTAAAAATTATTTAAAATTTGCATTTTCTGGGCTGATCATTTTCTTTTTTGTTTATTCTTTTGTATTTAGTTTAAATTTTGTGCTTCTGCCAAATTCAGGAACAGGGGATCCATTTATGAGTAGTAATTTTCGTGAGAAGAATTTCTGGAGTAAATTCTCTGAACTAAATATAGAAATGTATAGAGCGAATACTCGTCTTACAAAACCACATGATTATTCTAGTAAATGGTATAGCTGGCCTATTATGACTAGAACTGTATATTATTGGAATAATGACAATACTGGTTCATATTTATATTTATTGGGTAATCCTGTAATTTATTATCTCGGTTTTGCTTCTGTTTTATTTCTTTTGATAAAAAGGAAATTAAATAATAAATCTGAGTATTTAGTTATCTTAGGATTTCTAATAAATTTTATTCCATTTATATTTATAGGAAGGGTAATGTTTCTATATCATTATCAAGTAGCATTGATATTTAGTGTTTTAGCTTTAGTTATTCTATTAAATAGAATTCAAAATCAAAAAGTGCAAAACAAAATGATAATATCATTAGCGATATTATCATTTGTATTTTTTATTTATTTCAGCCCTCTAACTTATGGACTTCCGATTTCCAAAGATACTCTAGAATCTATGATGTGGATCAAGTCTTGGAGATAATTATTCAGTCTTAAATACTTTATTTCCTCTGTATATAGCCTTCTTTCCTAATTCTTCTTCTAATCTTAATAATTGATTATACTTTGCAATTCTGTCTGTTCTTGAAAGTGAGCCAGTTTTGATCTGTCCTGTTCCTGTTCCAACTACGAAATCCGCGATTGTTGTATCCTCTGTTTCACCTGATCTATGAGAAATAATTGAAGTGTACTTCGCCCTTTTAGCCATATTAACAGCGTCTATAGTCTCAGATACTGTTCCGATTTGATTTAATTTAATCAAAATTGAATTTCCAACACCTTGCTCAATTCCCATTTTTAATCTATCAATATTTGTTACAAATAGATCGTCTCCAACAATTTGTACTTTCTTTCCAAGCTTCTCTGTAAGTAGCTTGTATCCTGACCAATCATCCTCAGCAAGCCCATCTTCTATTGAAACTATTGGATATTTTGAACACCAATCAACATAGAAATTCACCATTTCTTCTGAACTTAGAACTTTATTCTCTCTAGCTAAATGATATTTGCCATCCTTAAATAATTCTGTAGCTGCAACATCCAGAGCTATGCCAACGTCTTTACCCGCCTTGTAACCAGCTTTCTCCACTGCTTCTAAGATAACCTTGATTGCCTCTTCATTTGAAGCTAGGGAAGGAGCGAATCCTCCTTCATCTCCCACAGTAGTTGCTAAACCTCTATCGTGAAGAATCTTTTTTAGTGAATGGAATATTTCTGCTCCACATCTAAGTGCTTCCTTGAAAGATTTTGCACCAATAGGCATAACCATGAATTCTTGGAAGTCTGTAGAATTCTCTGCATGCTTACCTCCATTTAGAATATTCATCATTGGTACTGGTAATTGTATTGTATTTTTTGTTTTAGATATTTGTGCGAAATACTTGTATAGACTTTGCTTCTTGCTTTTTGCTGTTGCTTTTGCAAATGCCATTGAAACACCTAGAATTGCATTTGCTCCAAGTTTGCCCTTGTTCTTTGTGCTATCAAGCTCAATCATTTTTTTGTCTAATGATCTTTGATCCCATTCCTTTCCAATCAAAGCTTTAGAAATTGTTGTATTAGTATTTTTTATAGCTTTTTGTACACCTTTACCATTGTATCTCTTGTCCCCATCTCTTAATTCTACTGCTTCATGACTTCCTGTTGATGCTCCAGAGGGAACAGCAGCACGGCCCATAGAGCCGTCCTTCAATATTACATCTACTTCAACTGTCGGATTGCCTCTTGAATCTATAATCTCTCTTGCTACAATTTTTGTAATTTTCATGTTTGATTTCTATTAATTTTTAATGGCCTCTATTATAACAAATATGGGTATTTCCTTCCTAATCCTGTTCTCTTCTTTGGCTCTTGGTCCAGGATTGCTTTCTTTATGTGATATCCATTCTTCAAATCTTCCAATCAAGAATCCTGCTTTTATTAAATGTTTGAAATATGATTGTAATGGCCTATGAAATGAAATTGTGAATTTTTTATTTCCGGAATCCCTCTCTCCTGGATTCATTTCAATTCTTTCTTTAATATCTGACATATATGAATCAATTCTTCTGTATTGTCTGTTATTCTCATCATCCCATTGCCAGCTTGAATTCTTGGGAATTCTGAATGCGGGATGATTTAATACTATATAAAGTTTACCTTTTGGTTTTAATTTACGATATATTTCACTGAATGTACCAGAAATATTCTCAATATTTTGTAAGGCCAGAATAATTATTGCCTTGTCAGCAATACTATCTTTTGCATAGGAGAGATTATCAGCCGATGCAACATGGTATTCTATCTCTTTTGGAGAATGAAGTTTTGCAATTCCAATTAATTCTTTTGCAATATCTGAAGATATGACTTTCGAACCTTTCTCAGCTATAGCTCTTGAGAAATATCCCTGACCACATGCTATATCTAATATTATTTCGTCCTTCTGTGGTGAAAGTAATCTTAATAGATTTGGAAGTATAACTTCTTTTTGATATGTTCCGTCTTTATTTTCTAATAATTCATCATACCAACCAGCAACCTTGCCCCATGATGTGTCTTTTTTGTTCATTTTGTTATTTTATGGATTTTTTGGCCTCAGATAGTGCCTCTTTCTCTTCTTCTGATAATTCATATTCAGAAATTCCATTTTTTATTGGTTTTGAATACACACTAACATGTTCTCTAGAGTATAGACTAGAAATAACTACACCATTATTCTCCTCATTGATAAATGCTGTAGCGAAACTTTGATTGCCCCCCGATCCATTTCCCTTGAATGGATTGAATCTAACTGTTTGTATTGCTTGAACACTCTTTTTTAATCTTTTTTCTACTGTTGTAAGATATTTCTCTAATTCGGATCTGAATTTTTCAAATTCTTTTATAGACATAGTTATAGAATTTATAGAATCATCTAGGTTAGATGATGAAGAGCCAATTAAGAATTTATTTAATTTTGATTGAAGCTTTATAACTATTGCTATCAATATGATAACAGCGACTAGAAGAATCAATAGTCCTATAGTTGTAATATCCATTGTAAAGTTCATAATAGCAGTATAGAATACTTTTTATTATATGAAAAGAATATACCTAGATTATGCTTCATTAACGCCTGTTGATAGGAGGGTTTTCTCTGTTATTAAGAGGTATTCTGATCCCAAATATACTAATCCTTCTGCATTGTATCAAAGCGCTGTTGATGCAAAATTAGCAGTAGATGAAGCAAAAATCAGAATTGCTAATATTCTGCATGCTCACCCAGATGAATTGATATTTACTTCAGGTGGTACTGAATCAAACAAGTTAGTTCTAGATGCTTTTAAAGATAAAAAAGTACTTATAAGTTCTATTGAGCACTCTTCTATATTTTTTGATTCTATAGATAATCCAAATATTATTAAGATTAAAGTAGATAATAATGGCTTATTGGATTTAGATGATTTAAAATCTAATTTGACTTCAGATGTAGGATTGGTCTCTATAATGATGGTTAATAATGAAATGGGTGCTGTAGAGCCAATTTCAGATATTGCCAAAATTATTAGAGATGCAAATAAGAAATTAAATTCAAATATTTTATTACATACTGATGCCTCTCAAGCTGTAATTCACAATGAAATATTCGTAGAGAAATTAGGTGTTGATCTTCTTACTCTTGATGGTAATAAAATGTATGGACCAAGAAGTACTGGAATTCTATATATAAGAAGAGGGAAAATAAAAATAGAAAGGGCAGGAACTCTCAATGTTCCAGGAATTGTCGGAATATCTTATGCTTTAGAAATTGCAAATATGATGAGAGAGAAAGAGACAAAAAGAATAGGTGAATTAAAAGAATTTTTTATTAGGGAATTACAAAAGATAAATAAAGAAATTGAAATAAATGGAAATTTGTCTAATACAAGTCCTCATATATTAAATATTTCAATTCCAAATATTGATAATGAGTTTTTCGTATTGAAATTAGATGCGAAGGGTATAGAGTGTTCTACAAAGAGTGCTTGCCTTAGAGATGAAGATGAATCTTATGTATTAAAAACTATTGGAGCAGATTCCAAAACTTCAGTCAGATTCTCATTTGGTAGAATGACAGGTAAGGGTGAGTTAAAGAAAGTATTAAAATCTATTCGAGAGATTCTATAAAATATCTCAATAAAAAAATTAACCCCCAGACCTTGCGATCTGGGGGGAAATAAACCGATTTCTCGGCCTTTTCACTAGGGTGGCTACTCGCCAGCGATCCAGCAGCCTGCAATCAGTTCTGTGATACCAATCGGCACTAGGTCGACGGGTCTCAGACCACAGTTCCTTTTACAGGAGAGGATATGCTGGAAGGTACCTGCACCACCTTAGCTACTTGCAGTATAGCATGATATGATTATACGTCAATCTTTACATTATCTAATAATTGTTGCTTATACATAGTCATCTATGATGTTAACATAATAATAATCTGTACAATTCATAAAAATGTGTTAATATTACATACCATAGATATAAAACCATGCCACCACTTGCAAATTTCACAACCAAAGCCAAAGAAGCGCTAAGAAGATCGCATGAATTAGCGATAGAAAGAGGTATAAATCATGTAAATCCTCTGCATTTAATGTGTGCACTTATTCTTCAAGAAGAAAGTATGGTTACATCAATAATGGATAAATTAGAGATTGATGTAATGCTTCTAACTGATTTGATTTTAGAAAGTATTGAAGCACCTGAGGCAGGAAGAACTCTCTCACCTTCATATCAAGTTTATATAACTCCAGAATTCGGTTCAGTATTGGAACATGCTGGCAAAGTCGCCGCATCTCTTAAGGACGAATTCATTTCAACAGAGCATTTATTTGTTGCTTTGCTTGATGTTCCTGGACAAGCAAAGGATATATTGACTAGATTTAAAATTGATAAGGCAAGTGTCTTGCAGGTTATTGAAGAACTCAAGACTTCCAACTTCGTAGGTGAGCAGAAGCCGAAGCAATATAGAACTTTAGCGAAATACACTAGAAGTCTTACAAAATTAGCTAAGGAGAATAAGCTAGATCCAGTTATTGGTAGAGACAATGAAATATTGAGGGTCATTCAAATTCTCTCTAGAAGAACAAAGAATAATCCTATTCTAATAGGTGAAGCAGGGGTAGGTAAGACAGCTATTATTGAGGGTTTGGCTATAAGAATGGCACAAGGTGATATTCCAGAATCTCTGAAAGATAAAGAGTTGGTGTCACTAGATCTAGGTTCACTTATTGCAGGTACTAAGTATAGAGGCGAATTTGAAGAGAGATTAAAGAATATTCTAAAAGAAGTAGAGAAAGCAGAAGGCAAAATAATTTTATTTATTGACGAGATACATACAATAGTTGGGGCAGGTGCTTCAGAGGGCTCTATGGATGCTTCAAATATGTTGAAGCCAGCTCTTTCTCGTGGAGAGTTAAGAGCTGTTGGTGCTACAACTCTCAGGGAATATCAGAAACATATAGAGAAGGACCCCGCTTTGACTAGACGTTTTCAACCAGTATTTGTTAATGAACCAACAGTTGAAGACGCTATAGCAATATTAAGGGGCTTGAAAGAGAAATATGAGCTATATCATGGTGTAAGAATTACAGATGATGCAATAGTCGCTGCGGTTAATCTTTCTAGTAGATATATTTCTGATAGATTTCTACCTGACAAAACAGTTGATCTTATAGATGAAGCTGCTTCTGCTCTCAAAATTTCCCTAGAGAATATGCCACCAATGCTTGAAGAGACAAGAAGAAAAATAATGCGATTAGAGATTGAAAGAGAAGCTCTAAAAAAGGAGACAGGTAAAGAGGCAAAATTAAGAATGAGTAAAATTGAGCAGGAAATAGCTGATTTAAAGGAAAGCACTTCGGAACTTGAATTAAAATGGAAAAATGAGAAGGAAACTATTTCAGATATCAAAAAGATTAAAAAAGATTTAGAGACATTGAGAATTGATGCAGAATCTGCTGAAGCACAAGCTGATCTTTCTAAAGCTGCGGAGATAAGGTATGGAAAGATTCCTGATTTAGAGAAAGAACTTGATACTAAGAATAAGAGATTGAAGAAATTACAGTCTTCGAGAAGAATTCTAAAAGAGGAAATAACTGAGCAGGATATTGCTGAAGTCGTCGCAAGATGGACTGGTATTCCTGTTACAAGAATGATGGAAGAAGAAGCCAAGAAACTCGCTAGAATGGAGGAAGAGATAAAGAAGAGACTTGTCGGGCAAGATGAAGCTGTAAAGAAGATTTCTGATACTATAAAGCGATCAAGAGCAGGAATTGCAGATCCACAGAGACCTATTGGCTCATTTATTTTCCTTGGTCCTACGGGAGTTGGAAAGACAGAGCTTACAAAAGCATTGGCCGGATTCTTATTTAATGATGATAATGCTCTTATAAGAGTTGATATGTCAGAGTTTATGGAGAAGCATGCAGTATCCAAGCTTATTGGTGCACCTCCAGGATATGTAGGTCATGATGAAGGCGGAGGACTTACAGAACTTGTAAGAAGAAGACCATATTCTGTTATATTATTTGATGAAATAGAGAAAGCACATCCAGAAGTATTCAATATTTTACTTCAGGTTCTTGATAATGGACGATTAACTGATTCCAAGGGTAGAACTGTAAATTTCAAAAATACTGTAATAGTAATGACATCAAATATTGGTGCAAATTATATTGAAAAAATGGAGAAAATTGGCTTTGTCACAAAGACAGAAAGTACAGAGAAGGATAATTATGAAGAGGTAAAGAATAAGGTTATGACAAGTTTGAAAGACTATTTCAGACCAGAATTCTTGAATCGTGTTGATGACATAATTCTATTCGATATTCTAAGTAAAGAATCTATTGAATCTATAGTGAGAATTCAGATTGATTCTGTTGTAGAAAGATTAAGATCAAAAGATGTAAATTTGGTTGTCTCTGCTGATGTTATGAGTTATTTGGCCAAGGAGGGGTATAATCCACATTATGGAGCCAGACCTCTAAAGAGATTGATACAAAACAAAATACTCACACCTGTAGCTTCTCTTATGATTTCTCAGGGTGTAACAAAGGGTGGTACTGTGAATGTTGGTATAAAGAACGGGGAATTCACTTTTGATGTAAAGAAGAAAAAAAGAGGGGAAAGTTCACTAATTCTCTCAGATATTGAGTTGAAGAAATAAAAGTGTTAGACTCAATATTAGATAGTACATTATTTGCGCCGATCGGATAGCGGCTATTCCAGGAGACTGTAAATCTCCGGCCCCTTGGGCATCGCTGGTTCGAGTCCAGCTCGGCGCACAAGTAAAAGGACTGTAACATCAAGTTACGGTCTTTTTACTTTTATCCACATCTAGATTTCACTTTTTTATTTACAAATAAGGTATAATTTATACAAATGATACAAAATCTAAAAGCAATTATTTTGGGATTAATTATTACACTTGGCGCTAGTTATGTTATCGCTTCATGGAATGAGCCAGGATGTTCAGCTCCAGGTTGTGATGTACCAAGTTTTATAACTGCTTCAACTACACCACAATATAAGACAGGGGCGTTAAGTATAGGTACAGCAGTACTTCCTACTGCAGATTATGTTCTTTCTGTTTTGGGAGGTAATTCTTTATTTGATGGTCTTGTAATAAGTGGTCTTACAATCGCAGATGGAACACAAGGTAATGGTAAGGTTTACACTTACAATGCTGGTACACAAAAGGGTGAGTGGAGAAATCCTCCAAATACTACTGGATCTACAATGACTCAGCAAGAATTCAGTATAAATGTTTTGAGAAATACATCTCAAAGTATAGTAATTCCTTCAACATACCAATACTGTGCAATATCCCAGATGGGTCCAGATTTTGCTAATAGTGATAATGGTGATACTACTGCAAGTGTTTGTTCTGTAAATAGGAATCCAAATAGTACGTGGTCATTATATGGTAAGAGACTTGATGATCCAGATTTTATATGTAAGGCAAGATGTTTCTCAATTAGTAGCACTACAGCAGTTTATAGTATTACAAACTTTGTCCCACCTCCTACATCAAATAGTGGTCTAAGTACAAGCGGATTGCCCGGAACAATAATTTATCTTAAAAATTAATATTATATGAATACTTCCATTTTAAAAAATTTAAAGGCAATAATTTTAGGATTAATTATGGTTTTAGGGTTAAATTTTGCCTTGGCAGCATGGACTGATCCTCAATGTACTCCTCCAAATTGTAATTTAGACGTACCTATCAATGCATCTTCAGCTTCTCAGGCAAGAACTGCACCATTTCTTGTAGGAGGTAATTCATTACCTGCTTCTGGATTTAATTTCTCTGCTATTGGAGGTCCGTCATTTATTGAAGGAGTAATAACTAGTCAATTGACATTCGCTGATACAAATACTGTCAGAGCAAATAAGGTTTTAACTTCAAATGCAAAGGGTGTTGCTAGTTGGGTTAGTCCATCATGGGCAATGGCTACATCATCATTTGTTACAAACTCATTCTCAGTCAACGTTTTGAGAAATACAACACAAACATTATCAATTCCATCTACCTATCAATACTGTGCAATATCCCAGATGGGTCCTGATTTTGCAAATAGTGATAATGGTGATGCAACAGCTAGTGTTTGTTCTGTAAGTAGAAATGGTAATGGTACTTGGACACTATCTGGCAAAAGACTGGATGATCCTGATTTTATTTGTAAAGCACAGTGTTTCTATTCAACAGATATACCACTTGTAATAGTAAATTAAATAATATGGATAATAATTTTAACAATGCATTTCCAGAAGTATTACCCGAGCATCCACATAGAAGGTTGTATATACTAATATCATTATTAGTTTTTGTAATTGTTGCTAGTCTGGTTATCACTTATCAAATAAGGAGATCAAATACAGCTACTTTTACTAATGAGCCAAGTGTAAAAACAGAGAGTGAGAAAATTGCAGAATTTAATAATAGATTATTGGGTATTTCTGAATCTATGAAAGAAGCTGGTGCTGGTCAAGTTACATTGTCAGATACTGAACTGAAGAGAATAGCAGATAATATGAATAAGACAAAAAAGAAATAAATATGAAAATTAATTCAAACACAATTAGAAATATCAAGGCAGTGTTACTCGGTGTATTGATTGTATTAGGTACGAATTATGCTTTGGGTTATAATGCGCCAGGTTGTACACCAACAGGTTGTAATGCTGATGCCCCAATAAATGCCATATCAACCTCGCAGGCAAAACTCGGTAGATTGATTATTGGAACGTTTGATACCAGTACACTTTCACAATACGTTTTCTCAGTTAAAAATGCACTTACATATATACAGTCGCTAGCTACAAATAGTTTGCTATTAGCAGATGGAACTCAAGCAGATGGTTTTGTATTGACAGCATCAGATGATTCTGGATTGGCTACTTGGGCTTCATTATCTAGTAGTTTACCACCAACAAAAATGTATGTTGACGATTTCAGATTATACGTAAAAAGAAATGCAGGTGAAGTATCTGTAAGTATCCCTCAGAATTATCAATACTGTGCAATATCCCAGATGGGTCCTGATTTTGCAAATAGTGATAAGGTACAAAGTGAATGTTCAGTTAATAGAAATAACGACAGAAGTTGGACTTTAAAAGGTCAGAGAGGTGATGATCCTGGATTTTGGTGTAATGTAAGATGTTTCTCAATAGAGAAAAAGGCACTATAAAATAAATAGTATAAAGCTTAACAAATATGTTTGAATAAAATCTTGCATTCTGTTAGACTCCTACTGATATGTCTAAATTTGATTATACGAAAGGGTTAGTTATGTTTGGGGATAAATTCATTCCATTTACTGAAGCGAATTTAAGTATTGCTAGTTCTCCTGTTTTGTACGGTTTGTCTGTCTATACTGTTTTTAGTGTAAATTTTAATGAAAGAAATAAAAAGTTATATGCCTTTAGATTGAGAGATCATTTCAATAGACTTATTTCTTCTTCTAAGATAATGGACTTTCATTCTTTTGTTAAGGATTGGACTTATGAAAAGTTTGAGAAAATGGTCTTTGATTTGATTGAGAAGAATAATATTAAAGAAGATGTGTTAGTCAGGGTCTCAGTTTTTATTGATGAAATAGTAGCTGGAACCAAAATACATAATCTAAAGAATTCTATTAGTGCCTATGTCTATCCAATAGGTGAAATATTGCCTAGAACAGGTATAAATGTTTGTGTATCTAGCTGGACAAGAAATTCTGATAATACTATTCCATCTAGAGCTAAAGTGAATGGTGGATATGCAAATGTTTCATTGATGAAGAATGAGGCAATATTGAATGGTTATGATGATGCTATCGCTCTAGACTCATATGGTAATGTTACAGAAGGTACAGTTGCTAATCTATTTATAATTAGAAATGGAGAATTAATTACTCCAAATGTTAATTCAAATATCCTAGAGGGTATAACTAGAGATAGTATTATCAAAATATCTACAGGTTTAAAATTAAAAGTTATAGAAAGAATAGTAAATAGAAGTGAATTATATATAGCAGATGAAGCATTTATATGCGGTAGTTCAGCACGTATCACTCCTATTCTTTCAATTGATAAAAGAATAATTGGAAATGGTAAAATTGGGGCTATAACATCTAAATTAAAAGACAAATATTCTGATATTCAAAAGGGAATTAATAAGGAATATGCAGATTGGCGTATAGATTGCACATTTTAGATAAATAGGATATAGTATTGCAACTATGTCACAGATTCAACTTATACAATTAAAAAACAAGGAGACAGGAGAGATATACATGTCTCGAAAGAATAAGAAGAAGGTAGAGAGGAAGATTGAGCTAAAGAAATACAGCAAAAAGCTCAGAAAGCATGTAACCTTCAAGGAAGCAAAGAAATAGTAAAGAGCCCTTACAAGGGCCTTTTACTTATGATATAGTAAGTAAGTTAATAGTTAGGGCGATTAGTTAAGTGGCATAACTGCGGTCTCCAAAACCGCTGTCCGGGGTTCGATTCCTCGATCGCCCGCAATGATAAGCAAGGACGGCTGAAGGCCGTCCGAGCTTAGCATCATTGCGTGGTTATAGAGGATGAGAAAGACGGAGGACACGAAGGTGTCCGAGTCGGGGTCGCAGGATGAGCCAGCAGGCGAGTACCTGTGACCGATTCCTCGATCGCCCGCAAATCTATAAAATCAAAACCTGACATATCCGAAGACATGTCAGGCTTGTGTAATTGGCTA
>CAZVVX010000015.1:0-13525 GCA_964631035.1 uncultured Candidatus Saccharibacteria bacterium
TGGTACCTTGGCCGCCGACGTCTGGACAAATGGTACTCGTACACTTACAAGTGGGACAGGTATTACAGCCTCAGATGTCTGGACTTACGCTACACGTAATCTAACTGACGCTACTTTAACTTCAGGCTCACTAGCAGTACAGTCTGATGTAACTACTGCTTCAACATCAATTGGAAACGTTGTTACCAACACAGGAGCTAATATTAATGCCAATACCAACTCACAAACTGCCGCTGTAACCTCATCAGTCAATGGAACAATTACAACTGCTTCATCGTCACTGGGGTCTCTTGTAACTACAGCTTCTACTTCAGCCGGCTCTCTCATAGCTAAATCAACATCTGATGTAAATACTAATACAAACTCTCAAATATCATCTGCAGTATCAACAATCAATTCAAATACAGATTCTAGAGTATTAACAGCATCAACATCACTTCTAGCTACAATACCTACTGCCGTCTGGTCTAGTGCTTCTAGATCACTTACAACATTTGGTACCTTGGCCGCCGACGTCTGGACAAATGGTACTCGTACACTTACAAGTGGGGCAGGTATATCAGCATCAGATGTCTGGAGCTATGCTACACGTAATCTAACTGATGCTACATTAACTTCTGGTTCTCTAGCTCTACAGTCTGATGTAACCACAGCTTCAACATCAATTGGAAATGTAATTACATCAAATACAGCTAATATTAACGCCAATACCAATTCACAAACTGCTGCTGTAACCTCATCAGTTAATGGAACAATTACAACTGCTTCATCGTCACTGGGATCTATAATTTCTTCAATACCGACATTAGTATGGACAAGTGGTACTAGAACGTTGACATCAATGGCATCAGTTGCTTCAGATGTATGGAGTGCTACAACAAGAACACTGACATCATTAACATTATCATCACAATCACCTTGGACAGTGTCAACATCAGATTTTGGAACAGTTAATGCTGGAAGTAATTATCTAGCTAATGTTACAACTGTCTATAGCGGAACCCTTACAGATTCAGCAAATCTACCTACAGTAACAATATATGATCCAAATAGAAATGTTGTTGTAAATGGTGCAGCAATGACAAGGACAGCGACAGGTACATATAGCTATTCATATACTACAGCTGCAAACGCAACAGAGGGTACATGGGAAAGTGTGTTCTCAGCAACAGTTGAATCAGGCAAAACTCTACCAGGTAATGATTATTGGGAAGTTGCAGGAGCACCACCACAGGTCATTATTAATAGTATAGTGGATGATACTATTCCAAATATTGCAGCAAATCTAACAATAACAAACGAGGGATTAACAGGTTATGAATATCAGTATGAATGGTGTGTAGTCTCTGATATTAACAATTTGTGTGGAGGAGGTGATGACGAATTTAATGGCTCAGCAGCAAAATACATAAATCCAGGCGATAGTTTCAATACAAATCTAAGTGCAACTGTTTCAACTGCTGGTAATTATTACTTTAAGGTAATTGTGTATTATGGTACTGATAATTCTAGAGCATCAAGGTCATTTACCGCAGTTCAAGAATCGTCTAGCGGTGGCGGAGGGGGTGGAAGTGGTGGAGGGTCTGGCGGTTCTTCAGGAGGAAGTGGTGGTTCATCGAATCAGACAGTTGAAATAACTCAACCAGGTACTCAGTGCATTAGGGCAGATTTTAATTGTGATGGTAGAGTTAACTCAATTGATTTCTCAATATTGTTATACTTCTGGAAGTCGAAGCCACCATTCAGCAACAAGTATGTTGATATTAACAAAGATGCTAAAATTGATTCGGTTGATTTCTCCATAATGTTGTTCGAGTGGAGTAAGAAATAAATTATTTAATTAAATTAATATGAAAAAATATATAATTACAATTGCAATATTAGTAGCGTTTCCAGTAATAGCAAATGCTTCAACAGTATATATTGAATCATCAAAACCCAATATATCAGTTGGCGATACTGCTATTATCACAGTAAAAGTTAATGCTGAGGGAGCTGTATTAAATACAGTTGAGGGCGAAATTTTAATAAAATCACTTTCTGGTGGAAGTGTATCTGTACAGGAGTTTAGTTTGGCAAATTCATCATTCGGTCTATGGCCAAGGACTCCATCACTATCCACAGATGGTAATTTGATTTCATTTGTCGGTGGGGTTCCTGGTGGTTTTAGTATTGAGGGCGCAACTCTATTTAAGATAATAGTAGAGGCAAAGAAAGAAGGAACAATAACAATTACACCTCAAAATATGGTGACTTATCTAAATGATGGTAAGGGTGGTAAGGTTCCAGTGAAGCAAAAACCAATTTCAATAAAGATTGATCCAGCAAAACAAGGGGTTCCAGCAAATAATGAGTGGAATAGTATTATTGCATCAGATGTCAATCCTCCCGAAGACTTTATTATAATTATTGGTCAAGACAAAGCACTTTTTGATGGCAAAAAATTTGCTTTCTTTAGTGCATTGGATAATCAATCAGGTATTAGTCATTATGATGTATCAGAAGATGGCGCTCCTTCAGTTAGAAGTGGCAGTACATATGTACTAAAGAATCAATCAGATTCAGTAAGACTAAGTGTAACAGCATACGATAAGGCAAATAACAAAAAGACAGCAAATTATCCTGTTTCAGAATCATTTTTCAGTACTGTATCATGGTCTTTTGTAATAGTAGTTATTGTATTAGTAATAATTATTAGATTTATCCTAAGAAAGCTATTCAGATAAGTATTAAATAAAATGGGAATTAAAAAGAATGTTATACAAATTATTAAGCTAACAATAATATTGCTAGCATTCTTTTTGTCAAAAAATTCAACATTTGCTGCAACTCTTCAAGTCTCACCTGCAAGCGCAAAAATTTCTGTAGGTAATATAGTATCAGTTAAATTTACTGTTAATACAGAAGGTAAAAGCATTAACAATGTTGATGGCATTGCCTTATTTCCAGCAGACTTGTTGGAGGTTATATCTGTTAGTAAAGGATCATCAATATTCACCTTATGGGTTGAGGATCCTAAATTCTCAAATTCTATCGGTCAAATTACTTTTAATGGTGGAGTTCCAAATCCTGGATATAATGGAAATAATGGTGAGATAGTTAGCGTTACATTTAAGGCAAAAAAACAAGGTATTGCAAATATACTGTATTCAGATTCTGCAGTAAGAGAGAATAATGGATTGGGAACTGATATCTTAAGTACTAGGTTACCAGCAACGATTCAGATTGACCTGTCAAATGAGGATATAAATGTTAAACCTGTATTGAATATACCTGATAAGCCTGTAGTATTATCATCAACACATCCTGATCAAGATAAATGGTATCAGGGTACAAATGCTTCATTTAGTTGGAATATACCTGATGGAGTAACATCAATTCAAACTCTTTTTAACAAAAGCCCATCATCTGCACCTACTGTAGCGTATGATAATACTGTCTCACAAAGAACTGTAAGTAATTTAACTGATGGTGTTTTGTATTTCCATATTAGATATATAAATAATAATGGAAATGGACCTATTGCTCACTACAAAATTCAAGTGGATAATACACCACCAGATGATTTCGATGTTATGATTAGAAAAGAAGGTGTAAGAGATGTTGTCACATTAAAGGCATATGATAAAACTTCAGGCATAGATTCATATTCAATTAAAATAGATTCTGAATCTGCATTTAGAATAAAAAGTGATTTGTTAAAGGATAATGATTATATTCTTCCAGTAAAAAATGCAGGAGAACATTCAATCATTGTATCTGCA
Organism: uncultured Candidatus Saccharibacteria bacterium; assembly: GCA_964631035.1. Lineage (GTDB taxonomy): Bacteria > Patescibacteriota > Minisyncoccia > Phycocordibacterales > PALSA-1337 > CAIOGI01. The sequence continues at coordinate 3,765 of CAZVVX010000015.1, forward strand.
TATGATAGAGCTGGAAATTATAGCACATCAAAATCAACTTATATAAGTGAGAATATTACTAAACCAGAAATTCAAGTCGATAGAAATTCAATAGTTAAAGGCGAGAATATAAATATTAAGGGTAATACTGATTATGCATTATCTGATGTAAAAGTATTTATACAACATGGTAATGGAAATATTAAAACATATACCGAAACTACTGATAAGAATGGGTCATTTATATTAAGCACAGATAAATTTGATCGTATTGGAGTTGTAAGTATTTGGGCGCAAAATTATTTTGGTGAATCTATTATAAGTCCAATATCAAATAAAATATCAATAAGAGTTAATGATACTGCTCTTGTAAGAACTACAAAATCAATTAGCTACACGTTATTATCATTGATAATTGTGATTTCACTTCTGACTATTCTAATACTCTTACTATATATGGGCTGGCATAAATTCTTTGGACTAAAGAGAAAGATTTCCAAAGAATTAGATAATACTACTAAGGAAATACATAAAGCATTAACTTTATTTAAGGAAGAGCTAGGTGATCAATTAGAAATACTAGAGAAGACCAAAGTCGATAGGGATCTAAATAGAAAAGAAGAGAAGATATTCAAGGATCTGCAATCAAACATAGATAACATAGATGATTTTATAGATAAGAAAATTAAAAAAATAAAATAATATGATAAATAAGAAGCTTACAATATTCGAATTCACAATAATATCATTCTTTATAGCGGTAATTTTATCAATTGCTATTGTATTTGTAACAAATCAAACTGGTTCAAATTTACCTTCATTTCCCTTAGATTATATTACCTTATCCTTTTTAATTGATAAAAGTATATTAAATATTAATTATCAATTAGCTTTTGAATTTTGCTATTATACAATCATATTTACTCTATATGGACTTTTGCTTGCAATAATAAATAAGTATTCTAGTAAGATTAAGTACATCTCTCTATTATTAATCGTTACCGTAGGTTTTTTGATCTTTCAAGAGAGTTTAATGTCAAAGACATCCAATATAATTTCTGATCAAGTATATATTAATAGTGCCAGTGTAATAAAGTCACTTCCAAATAAAACTAAGAAATATTTCGGTCTTGAGGCTTATGGAGATCTAAATTCTGATAACAAAGAAGATGTTGCCTTCATTATCAAAAGAAAAGATGAAATAAGAGGAGATTTATATTATTTATCTGCATCACTAAAAGTCGAGGATGGATATGAGGGTTTGAATTTACTATTTTTGGGGGACAAAGTAGTACCCTCACAAATCTTAATTGAAGATGGTGTTATTGGAGTCGAATTAGAGAAAGGCATATTTTATGCACAATTGATTGACAACGAAATAAAGGAGCTGGTATACTAGCATTCAATGAAAAATATGTTACAAACTATATTTAAGGTCGTGCTGATTCAGGAAATTAATTCCAGAGTTGGTGTTTGTAATGTATCGTAAGACTTTAAGATAAATTACAAGAACGAGCTCTGGAATGACCCAGAGCTCGTTTTGCATTATTGTTTGCAAGATAACCAACGACACTATTGGAGGATAAAGTGAGTGCGAGAATTGCAGATCAATTTGTAATTTATAACTCAAAGAGATATCAAGTTCCGTTTGTCGGAACCCCAACACATGGTGCAAACAAATGGATTAGGGACGGTGAAAAATGGTTACAGATATTCTATTTCAAAAGGGATGGATATGGCTGTGACTGGCTTCCACTTGAAGAATTCCGTAGAAAGGAGAAGGACTTCAGAAGGAGGCGTTATGAACATCACCAGGCGAATCCTTGGATTCTAAGAGAAAAAATAAATGCAAGGAGGAATGGAAACTTTGTATCTGATCTGATTTAAGGGGAGATACAGACACAACCGCTGTGGCTTTCGAGCTAGGCGGTTTTTTTTATTTACTATAAATCATTTCTGCTATAATATAGCTTCATGAGTATATTTAAGATCTCACAGAATATGAGGCCTGCTGGCGATCAGCCTAAGGCTATAGAGTCATTGGTAAAGGGATTAAATAAGGGTATGAAAAAGCAGACCCTATTTGGAGTTACTGGTTCTGGTAAAACTTTCACGATGGCAAATGTAATAGCACAGCACAGTAAGCCAACTCTAATAATTGCACATAACAAAACTCTTGCAGCTCAACTAGCTCAGGAATACAAGGAATTTTTCCCTGAGAATGCTGTTCACTATTTCGTATCTTACTATGATTACTATCAGCCAGAAGCTTATATGCCAGTTACGGATACATATATAGAGAAGGAGGCGATGATAAATGAAGAAATAGATAGATTAAGACATGCTTCTACTCAAGCACTTCTAACTAGAAAAGATGTCATTATTGTAGCTTCTGTATCTTGTATTTATGGTTTGGGAAGTCCAAAGGAATATGAAAGTGTAAATTTAAAGATTGCAAAAGGCATGGAAATATCAAGAGCTGATCTTATAAGAAAGTGTATTGATATTCATTTTGAAAGAACAAATACAGATATAGAATCAGGTCAATTCCGCGCACTTGGTAATATGTTAGAGATAATGCCTGTAAATGATAGGACAATATATAGAATAGAATATGATGGTAGTGTTATTTCAAATATTATAGAAATAGATCCAGTATCTAGATCAATAAGAGGAGAGCATGAAGTTATTTTCCTTTTCCCTGCAAAACATTTTATAAGTACAGATGAACAATCTCAAAGAGCAATAAAGACAATACAAACTGAATTGACAGAAAGATTAAAAGAATTAGAAAAAGCAGGGAAAAATCTTGAAGCAGAAAGACTAAAGAGAAGGGTTAAATATGATCTTGCCTTGATTAGAGAAGTGGGGTACTGCAATGGCATTGAGAATTATTCAAGACATTTCTCCGGCAAGAATCCAGGTGAAGCTCCTGATAGTTTGCTTTCATATTTCCCTGAGGGATTCTTAACAGTTATTGATGAATCACATGTTACAGTACCTCAAATAGGAGGTATGTATGCTGGTGATGCATCAAGGAAGGAAACCTTGGTTGAATTTGGTTTTCGTCTACCATCAGCAAAAGACAATAGGCCATTAAAGTTTGAGGAATTTGAGGAAAGAGTCGGTCAAGTTATTTATACATCTGCTACTCCTGGTAAATATGAGAAAGAGCATAGTGAACAAATAGTTGAGCAGGTAATTCGTCCAACAGGCCTTATAGATCCAGTCATTGAAGTTAGACCAGTAGCAGAGAAAAGTAATGAGTATGTTGGTCAGATTTTTGATTTTATTTCTGAAGCTGAGAAGGTTATTAAGAACGGCGATAGAATCATTGCTACAACATTAACAAAGAAAATGGCCGAGGATCTCAGTGAATTTCTAAAGGAAAAGGGTATCAAAGCAGAATATTTGCATAGCGATATAAAAACTATAGATAGAATTACTATTCTCACTGATTTTAGAAAAGGTAAATTTGATTGTCTTGTCGGTGTAAACCTTCTTCGTGAAGGACTTGATCTGCCAGAGGTATCACTTATTGGAATATTAGATGCTGATAAAGCTGGATTTCTAAGATCTGAGACATCTCTAATACAGATTATTGGTCGTGCAGCAAGAAATATAAATGGCAGAGTGATACTTTATGCTGATATAATGAATGATGCATTGAAATATGCCATCTCAGAGACAGAAAGAAGAAGGAAAATTCAAACTGATTATAATATTAAGCACGGCATAACTCCAAAAACTATTCTAAAACAAATACATGATATAACAGATCAATTAAGATCAGAGCATGATAAGGCGGTGAGTGAACTTATGCGTGTTGATGAAGAACTAATACGTACAAATCCAAAGAAATTCATTCAAGAGAAAGAGAAAGAAATGGAAAAAGCTGTTCAAGCTTTAGATTTTGAATCTGCCGCAATAATTAGAGATGAAATTATTGCATTAAATAACAAATTAGAGTTAGAAAAATCTAAAGATAATAAAAAAAGTAGTAAGTCAATATTTAAGCCATAGAATACGTATATTATCCACAATATTCAACTATAATTTTTAAACAAAATAACATTTATATACAGTAAATATGATATAATTTTGCTATGAAGGAGAAAATTCTCATTAGTCTTGGTGATGCTGTGTTGGCTAATTCTATAGAGTATGAGCTTAGCAAGTTACAGTATAAAACTCTTGTGGTTCATGATGGTAATAAAGTAATAGATTATCTAAAAAGCTTTTCTCCAGATCTTCTGATTATTGATGTAGTTCTATCTGGGAGAAATGGTTATGAAGTTTTAAGTGAAAAAAGTTTTGATAGATATATTACAAAAATTCCAGTAATAATTGTTTCAAATTCTGGTGTTGCAATAGAAATGAAAAGAATTCCATCAACTCCAACTATTAAAGAAATGATTATTAAGGCACACATTGAGCCAGAAGAAGTATTAAATAAAGTTGAGAAAGTTTTTGGTAGGGAATCAAAAGCAAAATTAGATGATAATGTGGATAAGGTTAATACTGGTCCACAAAAAAAGATTTTGTGGGTTGAGGATGATAAGTTGTTGAGTGTTATATTATCAAAGAAATTTCTTAAGGCAGGTTTTATATTACATAGAGCATCAAATTCAGATGAAGCCTTTGCATATTTAGACAAAGAAACTCCAGACGTGATTGTATTGGATATACTTCTTCCAGGTATGAATGGTATAGATATATTAGAGAAAATAAGAGCGATTGAAAAATTAAGGAAAATTCCAGCCATAATACTTTCAAATATGAATACTCAGAATTATATTGATAAAGCTAAATTTCTTGGTGCAAAGAAATTTATAGTTAAGGCTGCAGCATCACTAGAAGAAATAATCAGGGAGGTCAAGGAGGTTATTTATACTAAATAGTTATAATTTGCCTATTATTTATATATTGATATAGTTATTAACTATGTTAAGAAAATCGTCCAAAAACCCTGAAAATAAGCATTTTAATGAGCGAGGAGATGAGCAGATCATCGTTCGTGGTGCTAGAACTCATAATCTCAAGAATATTACAGTTGAGATGCCAAGGAATAAGATGATAGCTATCACGGGACTATCAGGTTCTGGTAAGTCTTCTCTTGCTTTCGATACTATTTTCGCTGAGGGTCAGAGAAGATATGTTGAATCTCTTTCATCATATGCCAGACAGTTCCTTAGACAAATGCAAAAGCCAGATGTCGATGAGATAATCGGACTTTCGCCTGCAATTTCAATTGATCAGAAATCAAGGTCAAATAATCCTCGTTCAACTGTAGCGACAACTACAGAGATCTATGATTATCTTAGAATTCTATTTGCAAGAGTTGGTAAGCCACATTGTCTAACATGTGGACGAGAAATTCATAGAATTTCAAAAGAGGAGATTCTCAATACAATTATCAAGCAAGTTACTAATTACAACAGATCTGGTAAGAGTGTGATGGGTGTTGATATAAATGATCAGAAAGTTAAGATTTATGCACCGGTAGTAGTCGGCAGAAAGGGTGAATACTATCAATTATTATATGATCTACTTGGTAAGGGTTATGATAAAGTTAAGATTGATGGCAATGTAGTTCGCCTAAGAGAACAGATTATTCTTGATAAGAACAAGAAGCATAATATTGATGTTCTTGTTGATGAAATATTCCTAACAGAATTCAAGGTGGTAGGTAGAGATACCAAGAAATTTGAAAATGCTAAGGAAAGGCTTTCAGAGGCATTGGAGAAAGCTATTGAGGAGGCACAAGGGTTAATTAAAATTGAATTTCCTGATGAAGAGAAGTTAATGTCAGTAAAGTTTATGTGTCCATATGATGGATTCTCATATCCTGAAATAGAACCCAGATTATTTTCATTTAATTCCCCATATGGTGCATGTGCTACTTGTAACGGTCTTGGAACCAGAGAATTTTTTAGCAATGAAACTTGTGAAGCTTGTAAGGGTGCGAGACTTCGTGATGAAGCTCTGCATGTAAAGATTGATTCCAAGAATATTGTAAATGTTACCTCAATGTCTATTGAGGAGGCTGAGAAGTTCTTTGAAGATATAAAGTTAACTGAGACTGAGAAAGAAATCGCTAAAGTTATTTTGAAAGAGATTGAATCTAGACTGCAATTTATGATTAATGTTGGTATTGAATATTTAACATTGGATAGAAGAGCTCATACTTTATCAGGTGGTGAGGCCCAAAGAATTCGTCTTGCATCTCAGCTTGGTTCTGGTCTTGTAGGAGCCTTGTATGTGCTTGATGAGCCAACTATAGGTTTACATCAAAGGGATAATGATAGATTAATCAAAACTCTCACTACACTTAGAGATCTAGGTAATACTATTGTGGTCGTTGAGCATGATGAGGATACTATGTTTGCTTCAGACTATATTGTTGATATAGGACCTGGTGCAGGAGTTCATGGTGGTAAGGTTGTTGTATCTGGGTACTTGGACGATCTATTAACTGCAAAGAAGAATACTTCAGGTTCACTAACCCTTTCATATTTAAGAAATGAAAAGAGGGTTGAAATTCCAGAGAAGAGACGAGAGCCAAAAGGTAAATTAATAATTAAAGGTGGAAATGTATTTAATATTAAAGATCTAAATGTTGAAGTGCCTCTTGGTTGTTTGAATGTTATTACAGGCGTATCTGGTTCTGGTAAATCATCATTCATGTACGAAATTCTTCATAAGAATTTAGAAGCCAAACTAGAATTCAGACATAGAACAGCAAAGATATTTAATTGCGAAAGCTTCACTGGTAGTGAATATCTTGGTAGAACAATATTGATTGATCAAAGTGCTATTGGTAGGACTCCAAGGTCAAATCCCGTTACATATACAGGTTCTTGGACACATATTCGTGATCTATTCGCCGCTTCTGCTGAGGCTCGTGCGCATGGATGGGGTCCGGGAAGATTCTCATTTAATGTTAAGGGGGGTCGTTGTGAGGCATGTCAGGGTAATGGAGAAATAGCAGTTGAAATGCATTTCCTTCCGACTGTTTATGTAACTTGTGAAGTATGCCAGGGTAAGAGATTTACAAAAGAGACGTTGGATGTTAAGTACAAGGGTAAAAGCGTATTTGATATTCTTGAAATGACAGTTGAAGAAGGATTAATTTTCTTTGAGGATATTCCTGCTATTTATGACAGATTGATAACACTTTCCGAAGTGGGTCTAGGATATTTGAAATTAGGTCAATCTGCTACAACCTTATCAGGTGGAGAGGCACAGAGGGTTAAGATTTCATCGGAATTATATAGAGCGCATCTACAGAAGACTATCTATCTACTTGATGAACCTACTGTGGGCTTGCACTATGAAGATGTAAAAAAGTTAATTGAAATATTACAGAGATTAGTAGATAAGGGTAATACTGTTGTTGTTATTGAGCATAATCTGGATCTTATAAAGTCTGCTGATTATATTATTGATATTGGTCCAGATGGTGGTTCAAGAGGAGGGAAATTGGTAGCCAAGGGAACACCAGAAGATGTGGCTCGTAATGATAAATCCTATACAGGGCAGTATTTGAAGAAGGTGTTGAAGAAATAGTAAACTAATGACCACTCAAGAATTCAAAGATTTAAATTTACCTGATTCTCCCGGGATTTATATCTTTAAGGACAGTGAGAATAAGATTCAGTATATAGGAAGAGCAACTTCACTAAGAGATAGGGTGAAGAGTTATTTTTCTAATGATTTAATTCAGACTCGCGGGCCATTGCTTGTAGATATGGTAACAAAGGCCAAGAATATTGAATTTACTGAGACCGACTCTGTTCTTGAAGCTATTATTCTTGAAAGTAATGAAATTAAAAAGCATCAACCATATTTCAATACCAAGGAGAAGGATAACAAAAGCTACAATGTCGTAGTTATAACTGATGAAGAATTTCCTAGAATTGCAATTGTTAGAGAGCGATCACTAGATGCATTTAAGTCCAAGATTAAATATCAATTCGGTCCATATCCACAGGGTACATTACTTAGAGATGCTCTTAAGATAATAAGGAGGATATTTCCATTTAGAGATGAGAAATCAAATCTAAAGCATCAAGAATCATTCTATAAGTCTATCGGCCTATCACCAAAGACAGATTCTCCAGATTCAAAGAAAGAATACCAGAGAACAATTAGGAATTTGGTCTTGTTCTTTCAAGGAAAGAAAGGAGAGTTGATAAGAACTCTTGAGAGGGAAATGAATGAATATGCCAAGAATCAGGAATTTGAAAAGGCACAGAATGTGAGGAATACTCTCTATGCTCTTAATCATATTCAAGATGTCTCGCTTATAAAGACAGAGAAACAGAGCTCAAGGCAAGGATTCAGAATTGAGGCTTATGATATTGCTCATATGTCTGGAAATAATACTGTTGGTGTTATGACAGTTGTGATTGATGGAGAAATAGCAAAATCAGAATATAAGAAATTTAAACTCTCAAAAGATTCAAATGATGATGTAAATAATTTAAAAGAAATTTTAATTAGAAGATTGAAACATGAAGAATGGGGCATGCCAAATTTAATAGTGATTGATGGTGGAATTTCACAAATTAATGTTGCAAAATCTGTTATTAGCAATATACCAGTAGTATCTGTTGTAAAGAATGATTCACATAAGCCAAGTTATTTTCTAGGTGATGAAAATTTGGCTAAAGAGCATTCAAAAGCTATTCTTTTAGCCAATGCAGAAGCTCATAGATTCGCTATTACATATCACAAACTGTTGAGAAAGAAGTCATTTTTAAAATAAAATATACTGTATAATGTAGTAATGCATAGAATAAGAGTTGGTGTTCTAAGAGGAGGACCAAGCAGTGAATATGAAATTTCACTAAAAACTGGCGCAACAGTTTTGAATAATTTATCTCAGGAAAAATATAATCCTAGAGACATTTTTATTGATAAAGAAGGTCAATGGTATATGCATGGTCTACCTGTATTGCCACATTCTGCTTTAAACCATTTGGATGTTGTATTTAATGCATTACATGGACATTATGGAGAAGATGGTAAGGTACAGCATATTCTGGAGTCTCACGGAATTCCTTTTACCGGAACAAAATCTTTTTATACACTAATAAACATCAATAAACATCATGCAAAGGATATTTTAAAAAATAACAAAATAAAGACTCCCAGACATATAATTGAAAATTCAATTAAGAATATTAAAGATACAATAATCAAGATATTTAGATCGTTTCCCTTGCCTGTGGTGGTAAAGCCAGCATTTGGAAATAGTAATGAAGGAATTAGTTATGTAAAAAATTTTAGCGATTTAGAAAGTGCAATTATTGAAGCCCAAAGGTATAGTAATAACGTAATTATTGAAGAATATATTATTGGTAAAGATTGCCAATGTGTTGTGATAGATAAATATAGAGATCATGATTTATATGCACTTCCAGCGATGGGTGAGGGAATAACTATTGAGGAGAAAAGAATGGTTGAAGATATTGCCAAGAGAGCACATGAAGCTCTTGGGTTCAGACATTATTCTAGTTCAGATTTTATTATCCATCCAAAGACTGGAATTTATTTAGTTAGCACTAATGCTCTACCAAAAATTCACAATGATCAATTATTCAAGGAGTCATTGGAGAATGTTGGCTCATCATTGCCTCATTTTTTAGATCATGTTTTGGAGCTTGCTTTAAGTAGAAAATAATGTAAAATAATTTTTACCATTTAGTTATATGTAGTCACATGGGCCCGTAGCTCAGTTGGTAGAGCAATCGCTTTGCAAGCGAAAGGTCAGGAGT
>CAZVVX010000016.1:0-2008 GCA_964631035.1 uncultured Candidatus Saccharibacteria bacterium
TGTTGATAATTTCATGGTAGTATTGTAACAAAATTATGAGAAATGTCATTATTACAAACAAAAATATAGGGGAAACGCCACTTGAATGCCTTGAGAGGGTCAGAATTCAAGAGGGAATTCCTAATGATTTGCCAATGACATACGCTGGTCGTCTTGATCCACTTGCAGAGGGCCAGATGATTATTCTTGTTGGTGATGAGTGTAAGAATAAAGAGAAGTATCTTAATTATGATAAAGAATATGAAGTAGAAATATTATTCGGTTTCTCAACAGATAGCTATGATGTTTTGGGATTGGTTGATGGAGTTGGTAATAAAGAAATCAGAGAAATTAACTTAAATAAATACATTGGCAAATTTGAACAGAAATATCCTCGCTATTCTTCCAAGATAATAGCCATGAAAGAGCTACCGGATGAAATGCCCAGCAGAGAAGTTGAGATTTATTCCATTGAAGATTTGGGTAAAAGGGAAATAAAGGGAAGTGATTTGTTAAATGAAATTCTAGCTAAGATAAATTTGGTGAAGGGAGATTTCCGACAAAAAGAAATAACTGCTCGTTGGAGCAGTATTTCTCAAGAAATTTCTGATTCTGATTTCACTATTTTAAAGCTCAAGGTTAGATGTTCCAGTGGTACCTATATGAGAACTTTAGCTCATAATATAGGTATTGATCACGGTGTACCTGCTTTAGCTTATTCTATAAAGAGATTATTTCTTCTCCCCAGTGAAAGATAATGCCATCTTCTGTTCCTTCACATCGAATAGAGTGATCTTGAAATTGTATGACTTACCAAGCTCAAGATTCTTTCTCAATTTCTCTTCTGAGCCGAATTCACTAACATGAACAAGTCCAGCGATTCCTTCTTCTATAGATGCAAGAGCTCCATGCTTATTGAATTTGATTACAACTCCCTCAACTAGCATATCCTTCTTGTATTTCTTTGAAGCTTCCATCCATGGATTCTCCTTCAATGCTTTGATTGATAGAGATACCTTGCCTTCCTTAATTTCAATTACCTTAACCTTAATCTTCTGACCAACTTTAAATAGTGATCGTGGATCTTCTACAAGTGACCAATCAATTTCTGAAATATGTACAAGTCCTTCTAGTCCGTCTTCCAATTTAACAAATACTCCGAAGTCTACGATTCCTGTAACTGTTCCTTCTACTGTATCGTTAACCTTATACTTACCAATTATATGCTCCTTATCCTTCTGCTCTGGACTCTTCTCTGAGAAGATAAGCTTACCTTCCTTTGGTACTGCAGAAATGATTGAAACTGAAATCTTTGTTCCGATTAATTTCTTTAATTCTTCAAGAATCTTATCCTTGTCTCCGTCTGCTACTCTTGGATAATGTTCTGTCTTAAGTTGTGATGCAGGAAGGAAACCAGAAATACCTTGCCACTGAATAATAAGTCCTCCCTTATTAGCTTCAACGATTGGTAATTCTAGTATTGCCTTACTGTTGATTGCAGCTTCAGCTTCACTCCAGATAAGAGCTTGTCTTGCTTCCTTTAGAGATAGTTCGATGTATCCTTCTTTGTTATTTGTATCTACTACCTTTGCAGCAACAACATCACCAATATTTATCTTCTTGATAATATCTCTTGCTGTTAGATATTCACGACCAAATATAATACCTGTACCAAATGGTGCTAGGTCAATATATACTGCTGATTTCTCTATATTTATAACTGGACCTTCAACTAGATCTCCAGTTAATGGGGGATTAGCAGAATTATGAATAATTCTGTCCATTACTGTGTCTAGCTTAGGCTCTACTACTACTTTCTCTTTTTTAACTTTCTTTGTCTCTGTTGCTTCTACTACTGACTCTTCTTTTGTTTTTCTTGGCATATTTATATCTATACGGTCCGCTTTTTAATTAATAATTATAAAAGGTGCGGTTTTAGCGTATAGGATTTGTTAATAATCGGTTAATTTAGGCTAATCTAACCGTTGACATACTATAATATAAAATGCATAAAATAGCTATTGACTAT
>CAZVVX010000016.1:2108-4347 GCA_964631035.1 uncultured Candidatus Saccharibacteria bacterium
TTTACATATCATCAAAACTGTTGCTGAATAGTGAAAAACAGCACTTTTCTTAAGCTTTTCTTAATAACTGATTTGGTAGTTTATAAGAATGGGAAATTATAAACATGATCAGTTTGTGAAAAAATCATATTCTAGTTATAAAAATATAGGATCAATTATTTGTCCTGCATTAAATAATGAGAAAATTAATTTTAATAAAAAAGGATTTAGGCATTTATTATATAAAGAAAATAACAGGAGACACGATAGTCAGCAGAAGAGAAGGCTAAAATTAATTAATTATGCAAAGATGATTGTTGAGGGTTCAAATAAATATTCAGAATATAGAAGTATTTCTTCTGATAAAGATACAATTCACTTCTGGTCACTAGAGAAATTAATAGAAAATTCAGTTATCACATTAATAATTAGACAGATTAATAATGGACCGAAACATTTCTTCAGTATTATGGATAAAAACGCAAAAACCTCACAAGGAGGTCTTTTATAGTGTTCACCACCAGCTTCAATGCCGATTATATCATCTTGGTGCGTTACTCCAATGACCGCGAACATTATTGATCTAATATTAGCAAATTATTTATTAAAGTCAACCAATTTTCCTCCACGCACTCACCCAGAAATTTCTTTTGTATGATCTATTATTAAACTTCGTATAATGTGTTTCTTTGTCTAAATAAAGTAACTCAAATGAGCTAGAGTATTGAGAAATAAAATCCTCTTTAGAGAAAACTCTCTCAGTAAGACCTAGTTCAGGCATTATATAGGTATCTTTTTCTTTACCTGGATTGCAATTCAATAAATTCTTGGCGTTTGAATCGCCGTCTTTGCATAGAGCTCGAACGAATAGGAACCCGCTAGATTTTATAGTTCTATTTATTTCACTTAAATATATTTCACGCTCACTTTCTGAAAGGGAATTCGATGAAGTTATGTCCAATATAATATCAAAATGTCTGTCAGGATAGGGAAATGTCTTGCCGAAATTTCCGACTCGGAAATCACCACTTGGATATGCTTGTTTTGCCAGAATAATTGCAGTTGGTGATATATCAATTCCAAAGACTTTGTTATTGTCTCCTTGTTCTGCAATATAAACGCTATTCTTTGCATTACCACAGCCGAGATCTAAGATATTTAAATTATTTAATTCAATATTTTCTTCTTTTCTTAAATATCTTACAAAATCTTTCAAGCATTTTATCGGTTCATCACTGAGTGATATGAGTTTTGGGTCTCTGTATTCCTTTTCCCATGTATTATCTTGCATATCTTAACGATATCATAGATTTCTGTTATAATGCCATTACTTATGATTATTACATATTTCGGAGCGGAATTTTTCAAGGTTCAGTTTGGTAATACAACAATTGCATTTAATCCAATATCCAAGGATTCAAAGTTGAAGTCTAGTAGATTTGGTGCTGATATAGTTCTTAATACTACATACCATGAAGATTTTAATGGATTTGATCAAGTAACACATGGCGACAAAAAACCCTTTATCATTTCTGGTCCTGGAGAGTACGAAGTTAATGATGTATTTATTAAAGGTCTTCCTTCTGAGTCCAAATATGGTGGAAAGGATTTAATAAATACTATATATACTGTTTCTCTTGAAAATATGAATATTTGCTTCTTGGGTGCTATTAATAATTCAGAATTAAAAGCTGAGACTATAGAAGCACTTGATGAGATAGATATATTATTTGTGCCAATAGGTGGTAATGGAGTTCTAGATCCAGCTAAAGCATACAAGCTTGCAGTGTCATTGCAACCAAAGATAATTATACCGATGCATTATGGAGATATTGGGGAGAAAGACTCATTAAAACAGTTTTTGAAAGAGGCAGGTGAGAATCCAAGTCCAGAACCAAAGCTAACATTGAAGAAGAAAGATTTGGAGGGCAAAGAGGGTGATGTGATACTTCTAGATTCATCAAAAGAATAGTATAATTATATTGATGATAGATTATATAAATAATTTAAAATCTAAACCAGAACATATAAGAAGACGTGTAGCATTTATGTTTGCATCTGCATTTACATTTGTCGTATTTGCTGGATGGATCGCCTCATTTGGTTTTGTCTCAAATACAAAAATTGCCAAAGATTTAAAAAATACTGCTGTTAGAGTTGATGCACCTGTTTCTAGTCTCACCGCTACAGCACTAGGTGCTTGGAGTGATATAAAGAGTATATTTTTTGGTTCTAATAAAGTTGAATTTACAAATGATGC
>CAZVVX010000016.1:4447-10202 GCA_964631035.1 uncultured Candidatus Saccharibacteria bacterium
TAATTTTATTTGCATTGCCATATTTTAATAGTTTATAATGTACCTAACATAAGTACCCAATGTTACGTGCGATTACTAATTACTAATTAAAAATAAAGATGATAGAAACAGTACCAAATTACATTATAGATTTAAATAAGAAGTTAGATATAAAATTCGATAACATTGACGAGAAATTCGATAACATTGATGAGAAATTCGATAAGATGGATAAGAAGTTTGATATTATTGATGAAAGGTTTGATAATATGGATAAGAAGTTTGATATTATAGACGAAAAATTCGATAAGATCGATGAGAAATTCTCTAAAATAGATGAAAAGTTTGATAAGATTGACTCAAAATTTTTTTCGATTGATTCCAAATTCTCCTCTATTGATTCTAAGTTTACTCAACTTAGCAAGGAAATTAATGATTTAGCGCTTATTAATGAAAGCGAGTTTAGAAGAGTAAATGAAAAATTAGATGAACATTCTGTTGAATTTGAAATTATTGATAATAGATTAGATAAATTAGAGTGTACAACTCAAGAAATAAAAGAAGAAATGACTAAGATAGAAGCTCATATTGGTAGATATGAAGTCAGATCAACAAATTTTGAACAGACCTTATTAAATGATCATAAGGCTAGAATTATAGAATTAGAGAAAGTTGTCTTTGCAATATAAAAACCACCCCGTGAGCAATCCTTACGGAAATGCTAACGGGGTGTGATTGATCGGCACCTACTTGTTAGTAGAGTAGCCAATCTGTGTTGGTGCTGCCTTTACTTCTGGCTCCTTGATCCCGATACAAACTGTATTACCTTTCTTGTAGATGATCAGATCCTTGCCAACCATGTTGGTGACACTGAGACTTGGTTCAAGTTGTACACCCAAGAGGGAGTATAACTTATGATCGTTACCGATGACCAATGCCGATTCGGCATCGATGTAGAGTGGTTTGATCACCTCACCCATAAGATCAGGACTGTTTGCGATTGGAATTGGCATACCAAGCCGATAATTCAGATTTCGCCATCCACTGTCTTCAAAACCAACGATATATGAAGCCACAACTGTAATGAAAGAAGTCAATATACAACCCGCAATCCTATTTTTCACTGATTCTTTGTTGATAGTACAAATAAAAGCTGAAACAACTCCACACACACATGCAAAACCAATAATAAGAATACTCGAAGCTAACACGGATTTCATTTAATGTCTTTCTCAGTGATTAAGGCTCACTGCGCCTTTGGTTGTTGTCTAGTAACGAACGAATGCCAATCAAAACCTATCACAAAAATATTGGTCAGTCAATAGTAATTTAATATGACAATTATTAATGATTTTGCTATAATATCCTGACAAATATGGCTAAAAAACAAACTGATAATACTGAAAATCAGATCCCAAGAGATCCAGCAAAGGGTATAATTGGAAGAAATATTACTACAGAGATGAGAGAGTCATTTCTTGACTATGCTATGTCAGTTATTACTGATCGCGCATTACCAGACGTGAGAGATGGATTAAAACCAGTACACAGAAGAATACTATATTCAATGCATGAGAAAGGTCTGACCTCCTCAGCCAAATTCCGTAAATCAGCCGTGGTGGTGGGAGATGTACTAGGTAATTATCATCCTCACGGTGATATTGCTGTTTATGATTCTATGGTAGGTATGGCTCAGGATTTCAAAATGAGATATCAATTAATCCAGGGTCAAGGTAACTTCGGTAATATTGACGGAGATCCACAAGCTGCTATGCGTTATACAGAAGCAAGAATGTCAAAGCTGGCATCTGAGTTATTGAAGGATATTGAGAAGAATACAGTAAACTTTAATCCAAATTATGATGGTACAAGAAAGGAACCAACAGTTCTACCTACAGCAGTACCAAATCTTTTATTAAATGGAACTCTGGGTATTGCAGTTGGTATGGCTACAAATATTGCTCCACATAATCTTAGTGAGGTTATTGATGCTACAACACATCTTATTGATAACAAAAGCGCTACAAATGAAGATTTGTTACAGTTTATAAAAGGTCCAGATTTTCCAACTGGTGGAATAATGTATGGAGAGAAAGACATACATCACGCTTATACTACTGGCAGAGGAGGTATTGTTGTAAGAGGAGAAGCAGAAATAGTAGAAGACAAAAAGGGTCAATTTCAAATAATTATAAAGTCTATACCATTCAGAGTTACAAAATCTGATTTAATTATCAAAATTGCCGATCTTGTAAGAGATAAAGTCATTGATGGTATAAAGGGTCTTAGAGATGAATCAGATAAAGAAATGAGAATAGTTATAGATCTCAAATCCGGTGCATATCCTGAGAAAGTTCTTAATTTTATATATAAACATACTCAATTAGAGGATACATTTCATGTAAATATAGTTGCCCTTGTAAATGGAGTTCCACAGACACTTTCCCTAAAGTCACTTCTTGAAGAATTCGTCACACATAGAATTGAGGTGATTAGAAGAAGAACTCAATTTGACCTTACAAAAGCTGAAGATAGAGAACATATTTTACTTGGATTAAAGAAGGCTCTTGACCATATTGATGAGATAATCACTTTGATAAGAGAATCAAAGGATGCTGTAGAAGCACATGCAAATTTGATGAAGAGATTTAAATTCTCAGATAAGCAGGCAACAGCGATTCTTGAAATGAGATTACAAAAGCTAGCAGGACTTGAGAGAAAGAAAGTTCTAGATGAATTAAAAGAAATACAAGAATTGATTATTAAATTAAAAGAAATTCTCGGTAGTGAGAAGAAGGTTAGAGGTATTATCAAAGATGAATTAACAGAGATTAAGTCTAAATACGGTGATGAAAGAAGAACAAGATTAGTAAAGCATGCATTAAAGGATTTTAATCCAGAAGATCTAATAGCTGATGAAGAAAGTGTTCTTGTTCTAACAAAAGGTGGTTATATAAAAAGGACAAATCCAGATGAATATCGTCAGCAGAAGCGCGGTGGTGTGGGGGTTGTAGATCTTGATACCAAGGAAGAGGACTTTATTACCCATCTTGTATATGCAAGCACACACAATGATTTGCTATTCTTCACAGATAAAGGCAAGGCATATCAGATCAAAATGTATGATATTCCAGAAGGCAAAAGAGCAACAAGAGGTAAGTCCGTGATGAATTTCCTTTCCCTTTCTGATGGAGAGAAAATAACATCAATACTTCCAATGCCAAAGAACAAAAAAGAGGCAGACGGTTTGTCATTAATGATGGTTACAAGAAATGGCACAGGCAAAAAGAGCTCAGCAAAGCATTTCCATGATGTAAGAAGATCTGGTCTTATTGCTATTACTCTAGAAAGTGGTGATGAATTGATGTCTACATCATTTGTCCCAAAGGGAGATACTATAGTTATTGCAACTAGAGATGGTCAATCCATAAGATTTGACGAGAGCGATGTTAGAGAAATGGGTAGAAATGCTACAGGAGTTAGGGTGATCAAACTTGCAAAAGATGATGCAGTAATTAGTGCTGATGTAGTATCAAAAGATGCCAAAAATCCAGCATTATTTGTTATGGGTGAGCATGGATATGGAAAGAAGACATCACTGGATGAATATAAGGTACAGAATAGAGGTGGTTCAGGAATACTTACTATGAATGTAACGGACAAGACAGGCGCACTCATGGGTGCAAGAGTGGTGACAGATGATATAGAAGAAATAGTAGCAATGTCCAAAAAGAGTCAGGTAATCAGAGTAAATCTAAAAGAGATTCCAACACTTGGAAGGTCAACACAAGGTGTAAGAGTAATGAAATTAAGAGATGGGGATTCCTTGGCTTCACTTATTTGTCTATAAAAGGGTATAATATACCTATGTTCTCTGATCCACAAAAAAATCTAACTGAATTAGGTGTAAGTGATGGTATGAGAGTGGTTGATCTTGGTGCTGGTTCAGGATTCTATGCTATTGAATCTGCAAAGAAAGTTGGACCGAGGGGTATGGTATATGCTGTTGATGTTCAGCAGGATTTATTATCGAAAATAAAGAATTCAGCTGGATTGATGGGTTTACATAATGTGGAGGTAATATGGGGAAATATAGAGAAAATAGGCGGTACCAAACTTAGAGAATCAATAGCAGATAGAGTAATTCTATCAAATACATTGTTTCAGGTAGAGCCAGCAGATAGGGATAATCTAGCTTTAGAGGTTAAGAGATTATTAAAATCCGGAGGTAAATTATTAGTCGTTGATTGGTCTGAAGGCACACCATTGAGTCCGAAGACATTAGTACCAAAGATACTTGCTGAAGGAGTTTTTGAGAAGGTAGGTTTGAAGTTGGAGAAAGAATTTGATGCTGGTGATCATCATTATGGTATTATTTTTAAAAAATTATGAGTAAATTCCAATCTATATTAACAGCAATATTTATTGTATTTGCAATTATCGGTGTGGGATTGTTCGCTACATATAAAGGCGATAGTTTAAAGACAGAATTACCTACTATATCTGTATGGGGCACATTTCCATCTAGAGTCTTTATAGATTATGTTGGAAAGATAAATGCTACAAGATCGGTTCAATTAAAAGTTGATTATACAGAAATTCCAGAGTCAAATTTTGATAAAGTATTTATTGAAGCCTTAGCAAGGGGTCAAGGACCAGATGTTATTCTTGTATCTCAGGATTTAGTATCAAGATATGCAGACAAAATTACTATTATTCCTCCAACAGCAATTACAGAAAGAGATTTTAGAAATAATTTTATACAACAAGCTGAACTGTATTTGGTACCGGGAGGTACTCTTGCATTGCCCTTTGTTATTGATCCAATTGTTATGTACTGGAATAGGGATAGTTTTATTAATGCTGGTATTCCTTCATATCCTAAATATTGGGATGAATTTAATAATCTAAATAGCAAATTAACTGTTAAAGATGTTAATTCTAATGTTAGAAGAAGTGCTATAGCTATGGGTGAATTTACAAACATTTTGCATGCAAGGGAAATCCTAGGTACTCTTTTTCTACAATCAGGTAATCCTATAACTTACAAATCAGATAATGCTACAAATGGTCAAATAGCCCTAGCAAGTGCCCTGGGAACTAGAGGTTTTGATGGTACAAAGACTTCAAAACCAGCCTTGGATTTCTTCACTCAATTCTCAAATCCCACGGATCCAAATTATTCATGGAATCGTTCAATAGCAAATTCCAAGAGCTCATTTTTGTCTGGTAATCTAGCAACATATTTTGGTTTTGCTTCTGAGATTTCTGATTTAAGAAATAAAAATTCTAATTTGAATTTTGATATTGCACCTATTCCACAAGCTAGAGGCGCTAAGAATAGGGCTACATATGGCTCTATGTATGGATTCTCAATAGTCAGAAGTTCCAAGGATCCTGCCTCAGCATTTACTGTTATTTCATCATTGACTGCAAGTGATGCTCTTGTTGAAATGGTAAATATTTCATATTTGCCTCCTGTAAAGGTTGATATAATATCTTATGGTACAACGGATCCATATTTATCTATATTCTATGATTCAGCTATAATATCAAAGGGTTGGCTTGATACAAATAAGACAGATTCAACAAAATTATTTAAAGATATTGTTGAGTCTGTTACAAGTGGTAAGAAGAGTGTAATGCAAGCTCTTCAGGAAGGAAGTGATGAATACGATATTCTTCTAAGAAACATATGAAAAAGTTACTCCCTATAATTATTTTCAGTTTAGTTTTGATACCCCAAGTATTACTTGCTCAGAATACAGGTGGTACT
>CAZVVX010000016.1:10302-12159 GCA_964631035.1 uncultured Candidatus Saccharibacteria bacterium
ATTGTTACAACTCTTGTAAATTGGATAAAGGCGCCGACATTTACGGGAGTAGATACATTATCAAATTTAAAATAATATGAAGTTAATAATTAAATTTTTTCTGTGCCTAATTTTAGCAATATCGTTGATGGGATTAAATTTTGCTTATGCTGAGCCAGATGTATCAGGAAGTGGAAAAACATCAGATGTTTCTGGAAGTGGTCGACAAGATCCAAATAGAACAACACCATCTCAACCACTGATTAAGTTACAGAATCCTCTAAGGGTAGACAGTATTGAGGAAGTAATATATTTAGGAATTGATATTTTGATATATATAGGTGTGGCATTTGCAGTATTTGCTATTATTTTTACTGGTTTTAAATTTGTTTGGGCACAAGGTAATCCAAAAGAAATAGACGAAGCAAAAAAGAGATTTGCATATATTATAATAGGACTTGCAGTGCTTATAAGTTCGAGAATTATTGTTCAAATTGTTAGGAATACACTTGAGAAGGCGGGGGTTGTTAAGGAGAATACTTTTATTAATCCAATAAGATAAAAATATGAAAAATTTTAAAAATAGATTAGCAATTATTACATTGATTCTCATTCCAAATCTTTCATTTGCACAGAATACTAGAGATTTGAAGAGTTTAGCAACTGTTATTACTGACTATATTCAAATTGCTATTTTCTTAATTCTTTCTCTGTCTATTCTAATGTTCGTTTATAATGTCTATAAATATTTCATATCAGGTAGTGATGATGTTAATTCAAAAAAAGAAGCTGGGTTGTATGTAATGTGGAGTGTTATAGGATTCTTCGTTATGCTTTCTTTCTGGGGATTGGTAAATATATTGATGAATAGTTTTAAGTTGGATAGAAATATGCCGTCAAATACTATTTTTGGAAGTTTTAGATCATCCAGAAATGGTAGTACTAATATAAATAGCACATTTAATCCAGTTAATTCTTCTGGTACAAATTTGGGTGGAGTATCCAATACGGGTGGATCTACAAATCTAGGTGGGGTATCAAATACAGGAGGTTCTACAAATCTAGGCGGAGTATCAAATAATGGTGATTTCTCTGATTAGATTATCTTTCCACAGTTCTGTTTGTTAACTATATACCAGATGTTACAATATAGACTGTATTAGAAGTTTATTATTAAATAATTAATTATGAAAAAATTCATTGCGTTTTTGATTTCTCTCGTTCCTGTTACTACATTTGCTCAAGTAACTGGTCAAATAAGTAATTTAGATGATGTAACAAGAAAGGCTACAACAATAGGTGATACTATAATAATCCTACTTATATCATTCTCAGTTATATGGATTGTTGTTAATGTTGTTAGATATTTGATTGCTGGAGGTGAGGATCAGAGAAAGGAGGGAGGTAAGGCAATATTATACGGTGTTATTGGACTATTCGTTATTCTGTCTATTTGGGGTCTTGTAAATATATTAAAGAGATCATTTAGAACAGATGATGCCGTTCCAACACAGTTTTTCCCAAAGACAATTGATCCAAATACCAACGTAAATAGATAATATATTTTATGTTCCTGTTGTTTACCATAGTATATGGTGCATCAAATGCAGATTCGGTAATAAATGAAATTGTACCAAAAATTGTGGACAATATTGTTGTTCCTGTACTTGAAGTTCTATTCGGCATGACAATACTTGTCTTTATATGGGGACTATATGGATTTTTTAATGGTGATGATGAGAAGAGGAATCAATCCAAAAATCATATATTATGGGGTGTTGTAGGAATGTTTATTATGATATCTGTATATGGAATTATAAGATTTGTTGCAAATACAGTTGGTCAGCCGGAAGTTCTGCCATTCTAGTATTTTAAATT
>CAZVVX010000017.1:0-11609 GCA_964631035.1 uncultured Candidatus Saccharibacteria bacterium
TTATTTCAGATCTTATGATAACCGTCGATGACATAACTAGGGTTGTCTTTGAGGGTGTCAATTCTGATTTCAATAGATGGTGTGCAGGAGTACACTTGGGACATAGCCCAAGCAGTATTGAGGCACTTTCACACTTTCTATCGAATGGTGGATATTTGTGGGCACTTTCTGTTCTTGGTATACAGGAGATGAATTATTGTGGTGTATAGTTATCAAGTTCAGAAGAGAGAGTTGGCTGGTATTATCGAGATCTTAGTCGTTGTGGCTGGGATCTTTTGGTTTTGGTGAAATTATTGAGTTAAAATTTAAAATATACCCATAACTGCTTTCTAGTATGACTATTACTATTACATGGTTGGAATAGAACATAAAATAAGATAGTATTAAAACATGAGAAAGATAATTAGGGACTTGTATCTAGATCTGGAGCATTTTAATAAAGAGAATGTTGCGTTTCATACTCATTATAAAAACATTACTGGGAATGGGTGGACACAGTGGGGGGATTATCATTATTGGATAAATCACAATATTTGCACATTGGATTCTATTGCAGTTCTTGTAAGAGAGAAGAGGTATAGAGACTGTTATATTTTATTAAGGCCAGTTCTAGAAGCTTATCTAATTATAAAATTATGCATGTTAGGTAATAGATATTTTTATGACCTACTACCTTTAGATGAGAAAGGAAGAAAAGAAAGCGCGGCAGATCTTTTAAAGAGGGCAAATCAAGATCCAAATTTACTAAATAATCCTCATTTTATAAGTAAAAAACTTGTTAGACGTAGAAAAAAGTATTGGGTAAGGTTATTATTCAATAGTCCTCCAGTCGAAAAGACAACTGTCTATGTTCCTAATCACTACCTTCTCGCTAAGGAGTATGAACCTGATACTGTATACCTAAGTGATTTAATCATTCGCAATCGATGGGACGATGAGAAAAGTAAACAAATAAAAGAAGTAAAAAAAAGGAATAAAAATATAAAAGAAAATTTTTTTGACATGGATTGTTTACAAGACTTTTTTAAAGTAAATAAATTCAAAACTACCAGATCAATGGCGATATTTACACACTATAGTTTCTTGAGTAAGTTTATCCATCCCACAGTCAATGGTTATCAAACTATATCAAAGGGAAATACCAAAGGACACATTAATAATATTAATGAAGTTAATGATTATGATTTTTTAAATGAACTGCTAATCTTACTTTACTCATTGTTCCTATCTATATATTTTGTTGAGCTTCAGTTAGAATACTTTTCCCAGCAGTCAGATTTAGAAGTAGATAAAGAATACAAAAGGGTAATAGTTGAGAAAATTAAAAATATTAATGAAAAATATTCATTCTTTTGGTTTCTATATAATAAACCTCACAAATTTGATGAAGTCTACTATAAAAACAAAAGAAGTAATATGAGGCTTAAAAGGAAATTTAAAATTCCATACTTTGTTAATCCATTAAATAGATTGAAAGACTTAACTAGCTTTTGGCCAGATCCACATGGTGGATTATATTCACCCCCAAAAATTTTGTCAGAAGAGCTATAAATAAAAATTATATAGTGTTGTATTAAGTTAATTCTTGCTATAATAAATTCACAATTAAAATTTTATGAAAAAAAGTCTTTTGATTATAATTTTATCAATTCTGATTGTTCCTTCCACTGTTCTCGCCTCTTGGTGGAATCCATTTTCTTGGAAAGTATTTAATAAGCAACCTGTTCCAAAGATTGAAACAATAAAGACATCTACTTCTATAGATAAAATTTCAACTACAACAGAAGACAAGACTGAGATTCAGAGACTTAGAAATGAAATTGAGATACTTAAAAAACAGTCAAAAGTTCAAGCTGGTGATACTTTAATGGGAAATGCAGCTACTAAAAGCCTCTCATCTCCAGGCGCATCAATTAAAAAAATAAATCCAACTCCAACACAATTTAATTTTAATGTTTTAACTGTGGATAGTTATAATTCCAGTATTAAATTGCTTGATATGCAGATAAAACAATTAGAAATCATATCTTCTGATGCTGATAGATATCTAGATGGTATACCGTCATTAATTAATAAGATGAAAATTGGAGCTGAATCATTTCCACAAGACAGAGAATTTTGGAATTTGATAATAGATATTTATACTAAACATAAAGATAATATATATAATCTTAAAAAAATAATTTTGAATTATATTTCTACAATTGAGAATTACCAGAATAAACTCAGAGACAGTATTATTTTAGTTCAAGATAAAAATATTTCACTAAATGAGGCTCAAACAATAATAAAAGAAGTTCAATCTGAACGAGATAAGATAGATAATAGCGTAAATGCAATTAAGGAATCGTACGAATTATCAACAAGTAGGTTTCTTGAAGATAAGGATGCTGTGTCTGATACTCTTGAAAGTAGTATATACAATACGCAGTCGACTATAAAGATTTTAGAATCCAAAATAAGAACAATTCCTGATTATTCTCCCTCAACAACTAATTGTTCATATTACAGTTATTATGGTGGAGGAAGTTTAAATTGCTATTCTTATTGATGGGTATAAACTAAAATAGGAAAAGTGACATAAAATATTTATGTAAAATTACATAGAGCACTCGCTCGCCTACGCTCGCTCCGTCCTTCGATTCCTAGCATGCTCTCCAGCAGCCAAAAGTAAAAGCACCCATTCGGGTGCCTTACTTTTGTCTGTGGAGATGGGCGGAATCGAACCGCCGTGCAGATGAAATCTTATACCACTTCTACATTGTATAGTTAACTTTAGCGAGGCATGACCCCCTTTTAACTTACATACTATAAAGTAAACAAAATATATGTAAGCGATTCCCATGGTTTCGAATTATAAGCAGGGAAGAGAATATAATTCTAGTTCATGTATATATCACCTCATCACTACTCTGAACGCGTAGTGAGAAATGTCGCTTAAGCCGTAGCTAGAGCGAAAGTGAAATCGTGTGATCCAAAATATGGAGACACAGCAGACTTTACCTTTGCAACTGTTGAATTAGCAGTTAACATTTTCCATTAGTTTAAAGAGATAATGGAACTCTACAATGCGTAATATGAAGTACCTCAACTGTCGAGGCCTTTCATCCCCATGTATTAATTGTTAACGATCTGTGAACTCTCTTCGAATCTCTCGGTCTGTATCGCGCTTCTTTATATCCTCTCTTTTATCATGTTTCTTTTTTCCCTTAACCACAGCGATTTCAACCTTGATTTTCTTGCCTTTACTATACATTGAAATAGGTACTATTGTCAAACCCTTCTTAGTCTCAATGGATGCAAGCTTTTGAATTTCAGATTTTGTAAGTAAGATTCTGCGATTTCTCTTGGGATCATAGTCTTTAGGAGTATTATTTGTCTGATATGGTGGAATGTTTGAGGAGATAATAAAAGCCTCGCCACCTCTCACTGTGACATATGATCCTAATAGGGAACCTTGATTATTTCTTAAGCTTTTAACTTCAAATCCTAGGAGTTCTATACCACATTCAAATGTTTCTAGAACTTCATAGTCAAGACTGATTTTTTTGTTATATATAAGTGAATCACTCATATTATTTCAATTCTAGCATCCTTTGACTTATTTGGAAAATTGTGCCAATCTATAGCTGGCTTAGTAATAAACAACAAGAACAATCAACAACATAGGAGAGGATATGTTTAAGATTGACTATACATCGTTTAGTTTGGGTATTCTGTCCATACTTCTGATTGGATTAGTGGTTCTTTTGGTCTCCAATCACAGGCGACATTGTTGTACTGCATGTTCAAGGAGAACAAAGAAGACTTGCAGAATTTTTGTTCATGATATAGACAGTAATACTCCACCTGGATTAAGGAGAGTTACTGTTTATGTCTTGCACCAGTGCACAATTTGTGCAACTGTAAGAGTTCATGTTATAGATAAGTTGATGGAGAGTTACAAGTTGAAGAGAAAACCAAAGGAGGAGATGGACTTCAGCTCAGATAAAATCAAGCAATTATTCAGACTTGTTCCACATGTAAAGAATCCAGCGAATTGTGATCTCGCTCGCAGGAAACTTGCTATCAGAAGGTCTGGAATGATTTCTTCAGCAATTCGATAGATTATTTCAATAAATCGCCACTCAACCTTCGGGTTGGTGGTGATTTTCTTTCATTTTCTTTAATTTTAAGTATAATTCATTCATCAATTAATATTATGAAGAAACAAGTAATACCACCAAATACTGGGAATAAGAAGGGAAATAGAAAGCCAAGAGGATTCGGCTTCTTGAATACTATTTCCATAGGTCTTCTGATATTATTTTTAATAAGTGGTATTTATTCTGCAATAGCAGAGAATGCTTCAAAGTTAAATAAAATAACATTATCTGAATTAGCTACAGACATAAGCGCTGGCAAAGTCGCAAATATTATTGTGAGAGGAAATGAAATAACCGCAGAATATTCTGATAAGACTATCAAGCAGACAATGAAAGAAGCAGATTCTTCTGTTACAGAGACTTTGGTCAGATATGGATTAACAGTAGAGAAATTAAATTCAGTAAAAATAAGTACAGAGGGTCCAAGTGGATTTCTATTTTTCATTTCAACAATTGCACCATTTATCGTTCCTTTGTTATTCATAGCATTAATAATTTGGTTTTTGACAAGACAGGTTAGGGGAGCTGGTATGCAGGCATTCTCATTTGGTCAATCAAAAGCCAGAATTACTCTTCCAGATGATAATAAGCAGAAAGTAACATTCAAGGATGTAGCGGGTGCTAAAGAAGCAAAACAAGAATTAGCAGAGATAGTAGATTTTCTAAAGAATCCCAAGAAGTTTCTAGAAATTGGAGCAGTAATTCCTAAGGGTATATTACTTATGGGAGCTCCAGGTACTGGTAAGACATTGCTAGCTAGAGCAGTAGCAGGTGAAGCTAATGTTGCATTCTTTGCTATATCTGGATCTGAATTCGTAGAGATGTTCGTTGGTGTTGGTGCTTCTCGTGTGAGAGATCTATTTAAGATGGCTAAAGAGAATTCACCAGCGATTATCTTTGTTGATGAAATAGATGCTGTTGGTCGTATAAGAGGTACAGGTGTTGGAGGGGGAAATGATGAAAGAGAACAGACACTAAACCAAATTCTTGTTGAAATGGATGGCTTCGAGCCAAATGAGAAAGTTATAGTAATGGCTGCAACTAATCGTCCTGATGTTCTAGATCCTGCTTTACTTAGACCGGGAAGATTTGATAGAAGAGTTACTATAGACTTGCCTGACAGAAATGACAGAGAAGAAATATTGAAGATTCATTCTATAAAGAAGCCATTCGCTGAAGATGTAGTACTTCGTGTTATTGCAGAGAGAACTCCTGGATTCTCAGGTGCTGACTTGTATTCACTTATGAATGAGGGTGCAATACTTGCAGCGCGAGAGAACAGAAATAAAGTATCACAATATGATCTTATAAGAGCAATAGAGAAAGTTATGCTAGGTCCAGAGAGAAAGAGTCATTTACTTTCAAAAAAAGAAAAGGAAATCACCGCCTATCACGAAGCAGGGCATGCTCTTGTTGCCTCTGTTCTACCATTTGCAGATCCTGTTCACAAAATTTCAATAATTTCACGAGGCAGAGCTGCGGGATATACACTTCATTTACCAATAGAAGATCGCAAAATGCAAAGTAAAAATGAATTTCTAGATGATATAGCCGTATCTTTAGGTGGTTATGTAGTAGAGAAATTAATGTTCAATGATGTAACAACTGGTCCATCAAATGATCTGCAAGTATCAACTTCACTTGCTCGTGATATGGTTACAAAATATGGCATGTCAGAGAAGATTGGAGTCTTGGCACTAGAAAGTTCTGGTGGGCGAGCAATGTTTGGCAAAGGTGTAGAAGATAATACTTATTCAGAGAAAATAAGTGCAGATATAGATGCAGAAGTTGCAAGAATAATGGATGAAGGTTATAAGAAGGCCCATGAAATAGTTACAAAACATCGTCCTGCACTAGATGCTATTGCCAAGAGATTAATAGAGGTTGAGACAATAGAAAGAGAAGAGTATGAAAGCATAATTATTGCTCATGGTATTCAACCAAAGAAAAAATTAGATATTGAGCATCAAATATGATATAAATAAAATATGTGTAATTAACCAATACACATATATTATGCGCCTTTAGCTCAGTTGGTTAGAGCACAGAGCTTATACCTCTGGGGTCCTAGGTTCGAATCCTAGAAGGCGCACAAATGAAGAAAATTAAAAGAGTTAAAATACTTGATGATTTATTTAATTTACTTTAAACACTGATTGTGTATAATAAGGCTTTGGAGGATCTAAATAATGAATATAACTTTGCAAGAGCTCATTGATATAGCAAATGCTCATTTCTCTGGCGTGCCTTATAGTGAGTTGTGGGTATTTTATTCAGAGGAGAGAGGAGAGTTTTTTTTGATTCGATGTAGAGAATCTATTTTACCAACCCATAATAATTTAGATTCAATTATCATCTATTCGCATCAGCCGTTCCCACATCTACTTGATAGTGAGATTTGTCTTACTTGGAGAGAGCCACATATTTTGGCACACAATTGAAATGAGCATTATGCGAAAACGTCGCATGCACAATGCGACGTTTCTCTATTTTTTATATGATATAATATTTTCATGAGAATAAAAAATCTAAATAATGGTTTTACTTTAATTGAATTGCTTGTAGTGATATCAATAATTAGTCTATTATCAACTATAGTTATTGCTTCTATATCTACAGCTAGAGCAAATGCAAGAGACGCAGAAAGGATTTCAAATTTAAAACAAATTCAGGCAGCAATCGAATTATATGCTCTGGATCATAATGGTGATTATCCAGGATATTTAGGTACAGAAAATACTTATGCTCGATCAGAAGCTGGAGCTAGTGAAGTTTCAAGTAATGGTAATGGTTGTGGATACGGAGCTCCAGGAACACCCGGAGATACTGTGCCAGGATATATGCCGGGAATTTGGTGTAGATTTGAAACTGCCTTAGCTCAATATATTAAAAAATTACCAAAACCACCAAGGATTAATAATAGTTTTTATGAGTATGTTTATAAAATCCCTAATTCAAGTGCATTTTATAATCCTAACGGTATTCGTTTTTATGGTTTAGGAGTTAGATTGGAAAGACCTAATTCAGTAAGCCAAAATGATGGTGGTTATGCTTCAGATATGTTTGAAATCGGTCAACTTCCTAGGTATTGCTCAGCAAAACCAAATAGTGTTGGTAGAGATTGGAATGCTTGGGCAGCGACACCTTGTTCATGTTTAACTTCAACATTTTATTCCAATCCTACTGCTCCTGGAAGTGACTGTGGTCTATAATTTTTGAGTTAACTACTCAAGGTGTATTGTACTAGCTTTTCTTTTATTTAAATAATTCTTAATCTGAGAGTATTTATTTAAATTAATATCTAATTCAACAAGATTTTTAGCTTCTGTTCTCGCAGCTTCTACTAATTTAATATTCTGCAAAGCCTCCATCGCAATATCTGATACACCCCACTGTTTGCCTCCCGACAATTCTCCAGCGCCCCGGAACTTAAGATCATATTCTGCTAATTCAAAACCATTTCTTGCTGTTTTCAAAGCATTTAATCTATTTATTGTTTTGTCAGACTTTGTATCTGCGAAGACATAACAATATGCTTGATTATTAGATCTTATAACTCTTCCTCTTAATTGATGAAGTTGGGCAAGGCCGAATCTTTCGGCACCTTCTATTACTATTACTGTTGCATTTGGTACATTTACTCCAACCTCAACTACTGATGTAGCGCATAGTATATTTATTTTGCCGGATTTAAATTCCAACATTACTCGATCTTTCTCCGTTGGTTTCATCTTGCTATGTAATATTCCTATTTCATATTCTTGAAAAACCTTTTCCTTAAGTCTCTTAGCTTCTTCTTTCACTGACTTAGCATTTACTGCAGCTTCCTTTGTTGGATCTGCCTCATCTATTCTTGGACAAATTATGTATGCTTGTCTTCCTTGTTTTAATTCTTCACGAATTTTCTCATAAGTATTATCCCTATTTTCTGGAGTTATAATTTCTGTAATTATTGGCTTTCTTCCATGTGGCATTTGGTCTAGTAGGGTAAGATCAAGATCTCCATAAATGGTTAGAGCAAGTGTGCGGGGTATAGGTGTTGCAGTCATTGATAGTAAATGGGGGGCACGAGCTTGTCCCAAAGCGTCTTTGTGAACTAGGCTTGCTCTTTGTTTGAGACCAAATCTATGTTGTTCGTCTATTATTACATATGCAAGATTCTTAAATTTAACTGTCTTTTGTATTAGAGCATGAGTACCAATTAGAATCGGTATTTCACCATTCTCCACCCATTTTAATAATTGAGATTTAGAAATATCTGTCCACCCCTTAGGATTTAATTTGGAAGGGAATTTCTTACAACCACTTCCTGTTATAAGTCCAACTTGTATTCCTAGGTAAGAGAAATATTGAATAAATGATTCAAAATGTTGCGATGCTAATATCTCAGTAGGGCACATATAGGCGACTTGCAGACTGCCATATTTCCTATCTTTCGGCACAGTTGTGACAACTGTATATGCAGTTGAAGCTGCTACTGCAGTCTTACCAGATCCTACATCACCCTCCAATAGGCGTGACATTGCATAGCCCTTTTTAAAATCATTTACTATTGTATCTATTGAGCTTTTTTGTGCCTCGGTCGCTTCAAATGGAAATCTTTTTATGAATTCTTGAAGGTGTTTGTCATCGGGCTGAATAGTGAAAGAAGGATTCATTTCATAATTTTTTCTTTGTATTTGTTTTTCTAATTGAATAAAGAAAACTTCTTGAAAGGCAAATCTTTTTCTCGCGGAGTGAGCGTCTTCCTGCTTCATGGGTGTATGAATCCATATCAGTGCAGTTTTTAAGCCTGGTAAATTATATTTCTCCAATATTTCTTTTGGTATAGGGTCAACTATTTCGTCTAGAATTTTTGATTTAAATATCTCTACAATTTTATGATAAATCCAATTTGAAGTTATTCCTCTAGATTCTGGATATACTGGATATAAAGTGTGAGATAATCCTTCATTGCCGAATAGGGATTCACCAACTCCTGTAGGAATTTTGTTGATTATTTCTATTTTGGGATTTGAGAAATATAATTCGCCGTCCTTTTTCCTTTCTGATACCTTTCCCTCTATTCTAACTAGCGCTCCTTCGGGGGTCATCTTTGCTAAATATGGCTGATTGAACCAAACACAATGTATCTTGCCACTTTCATCCTCCACCCAAGCATCTGCCATTGGGATTTTTGATTTGAATCCTTTGCTAGTTTTTAATTTATCTATTCTTCCAAATATTACAGCAGAATCGCCTTTGGCTAAGGATGAAATATTTCTAGTCTCAGATGTGTCACCGTATCTAGTAGGGAAATGATATAGCAAATCTTCAACTGTTTCTATGCCCAGCTTCTTTAAAGCTTGTTTCTGCGATGCTATTAGCCGGAAATGCTCTGATATTAGTGAATCGTATTGCATTTGTGCATTATACGATATAATCTAGTAAATATGGAACCGTGGCGGAGTTGGTCTAACGTACCTCTTTGCTAAAGAGGCAGGCCCTTTAAAGGTCTCGAGGGTTCGAATCCCTCCGGTTCCGCAACGATTCTTGAGAATAGCTTTGCTGTTCGAAAGAAGCGTCGGATGGGATGAGAAAGGCGGAGGCACGATGGATATTTGGTGTTTTTTGGTGTGGTTAGTTGGATATTATTTTAGATACTTAATAAAGTGATAAAATGTAAGAACCTAGAAGAAATTCAATTTATATGAACGAACAATTAACAAAACAAGGAGACGGAATCATATGTCCGATTGCGGTCATCGTAAAGGATAATAAAGTTTTAACAGGACTTCGTCATTATACGCCAGACAAGTGGAAGAAAATTTCAGTTTGGACAATTCCTGGGGGCAGGTCGGATTTAGGAGAGACAATTGAGCAAACTCTTCGCCGAGAAACTATGGAAGAAGTTAATATTACAGATTTAGAAATTTTAGATTTTATTTGTGAGGTTCCTGGAGTAAAGAATGGAGATATTGTTTTCGTGTTTTATTGCAAAACTCAACAGAATGCTCAGCTGATGGAGCCAGAGAAATTCTCTGAGTGGCGCTGGGTTACGATAGAGGATTATCTTGCTGGAGAAAAGTATCTCGGCTTTAATCCTCAGGCAAAAAAGATGATCTCAGAATATCTATCGAAACTTCAACTAGGAACTTAAATGTGTCACTATTATAGCTTCCATAAAAGGAAAGAAATTTCTAGATTTGAATATGTTGGATAGTGAAAAATAGAAATCCCCTCACCCTGGAGACTGGTACGTCAGTTTCTGTCTTAATAAAAAACACCAGATTTTCATCTGGCATTTTGTAACTGCGAGAGCTGAAAGGGTTAGGAATCCCAAACTTTCGAGGCTTCCTCTATATCCTTTTTGATTCTCTCAATAATTACCCACAATTTCGATTCCTTTTGGCCAATCAGACTTGCAGGTGCTTCTATTAATCTTGTATTGATTTCAGTAGCATCGACTGCCATTCTATTTAGATACTCTTGAACGTTTCCAGCAGAGGTGGTTGTCATGACATTTTCAGTATTCATGTATACTACTTGTAGTTGTGGCGTATCTAATTCAGATACTACTTGATAATTATAAAAAAGTCTAGGAAAGTTGTTATTAATTAGGAAAATATAATTAAGGATAACTGGTATGTTATAATAAAAATTAATTATGGTTTATCAAGAATGGAAACAATTTGAAGGTAAAAAGGTAGTGGCGACATCTCAATTTTCTGGAAAGGTATTTGATTTTCTTCCAGCTACTGGGAGGGTCTTAGATCTTGGGTGTGGAAATGGGAGACTTTCTAAACAAATAAAGGATAAGGGATATGAAGTGTGGGGTATGGATGTGAATGAAGATGCAATAAATGTTGCAAAAAATGACTCAGATCTTGTTAGAATTAATTTTTCAGTTCAAGATGCAAAAAAGATGGAATATGAAAATAATTTTTTTGATGGAGTAATTGAACAAGCAGTATTAGCATGCATGGATAAATCAGACCGTCAGCAAGTATTACAAGAAATATATAGAATCTTAAAGAAGGATGGAATTCTTTCCATAGGAGAATTCGGTATAAAACCAAATCGCGAGGAAAAGTATAAAGCAGATGCTTTAATAGTAGGAGAACATGGAACAATGATAATAAGAAAAGAAGATGGAACAGAATGGTTTAGAAGTCATAATTTTACACAAGAAGAGCTTGAAGGACTAATAAAAGAAGCAGGGTTTGAAATTATTGATTATATGAATCCAACATTTAAAACTTTTCATGGTAATCCTCAGCCAGGTCATCAGTTTTTAGCTAAGAAAAAATAATTATTTAAATATAATGAAAACCACTACTTTAAACCTCGGCATATACAGCCACTACAAAGGCAAAGAATACGAAGTTATTGGAATTGCTAAACATAGTGAGACTTTGGAAGATATGGTCGTGTATAAAGCACTTTATGAATCAGATAAATTTGATAAGGATCAAATGTGGATAC
>CAZVVX010000018.1:0-10492 GCA_964631035.1 uncultured Candidatus Saccharibacteria bacterium
ATAGAGTTTAAGGTCTGACTAACATAAAACCCACCTCTCGCGACGTGAATTTTACGTTTTGAGATGGCGGGTTAGTGATGTGATGACAGGACTGCAATCGTTCCACCGATAAACCAAATGACGAGTACCAACGTTACGAAGGAAATCACAGCAGTGCATAAACCAGCACTGATTGTAGTCCAAGTATCAGAGGGGTTAAGTGCAGCGGTTCGACGAAACGAGTTTGCAAACTTCCACATCGGAATTAACAGCAAAAGTGGAAGGACTGCATAGACAATGTACTGTTGCATGAGGGTCATATGACACCTCCTTTCTGAAAAAACATTAGCATTCAATATGTTATATGTCAAATTCAGAAGATGGAGGTCTCATGGAGTTTAAGGTCTAGGAAAAGAAAAAAGTGGGCTAACGACATCGTATCGCGCCCACCTCTCGGAATACTCTACACCGTAAGTAATTAACGCGTTTAGCTTCAAACGGTGGCCTATTTCCGAGGGAATAGGACATTAAGACTAATGAACTAAACTTACTTTTGTAGTATAGCAAACTATGGATTACTTGTCAAGGGTTGAAAGATTGTAGTCTCATAGAGTTTAAGAAACCACCCCACACCCAGCCACATAACCTGTTGTCCAGCAAAGCTGTAGACTATAACCACCAGAAGGTCTGTCAATATTTAATACATCTCCAATCAAATACAAATTATCTATAATCTTCGACTGCATAGTCCTGAAATCTACTTCAGTCAGATCAACTCCACCAGATGAGACAATAGCTTTGTCAGATCCTAATAGACCTTCAACTTGCATTGGAATATTCTTTATTATTTCTATAAGTTTTAATCTTTCTTCACGTGTAATACTGTTATTTGTTTTATTTTCATCAATATTAGATAGAGTTAAAACTATATTTACAAGAGCAGAAGGGATAAGCGAATCAAGAGAGTTTTTTATTTTCTTTTTATCATCTAATTTAAATAATTCTTGAAGTTTACTATTCATCATTCCATGATCAAGATGGGGAAGTAAGTCTAGTCTAATTTCAACTTCACCGTACTTTAATAATTCACCAATATCCTTGCTCATATTAAGAACAGTTGGTCCGCTTATACCAAAATGAGTAAAAAGCAATTTACCCTTGTGAGATTCTTGCTTTTGATTGTTTTGAAATGTTGTTAATTTGATGTTTTGCAAAGTTACACCAGAAAGATTTTTAATCCATTTATCTTTTAGTGAAATAGGTACTAAGGCTTCATTTGAAGCGATAATATTGTGACCAAGATCCTTGAGCCAATTAAAGCCTTCACCCGTTGATCCTGTTTCAGGACGAGATTTGCCTCCTGTGGCTAATATTATTTTTTTAGCGTAAATTTTGCTTTTATTTTTTAAATTTATTGCAGCAATTTTGTTATTCTCTTTTTCAAATCCTATTACACTTGTTCCTGTTCTGATCTCTACATTTCCCTGTTTTAAATATTCTACTAGCACATCCCATACAGATTGTGCATTATCACTTACTGGAAATACTCTATTCTCAGCTTCCACCTTAGTTGTCATCCCTCTACTATTAAAAAATTCTAAAGTATCTTTCACGCTGAATTGAGAGAAGGCTGAGAAAAGGAATTTGTCGCTATCTTTGTATTTTTTGAGAAATTTTCTAACATCTAGCTCTGCATTTGTAACATTGCATCTACCTCCTCCTGTTATAAGTAGCTTAACTCCTAATGATTCGTTTTTTTCAAGTAGTATAACCTTGGCTCCGCTTGCACCAGCCTTGCCGGCAGCCATCATTCCAGCTGGACCACCTCCAATAACTGCAACATCATAGATATTTGATTCCATGTATTAGATAGTAGCATATTTTAATAAAAATCAACCGCATCGGGTGTAAGCCGAGGCGGTTGCTGTCTAATCTCCTGCGAGATTTGCGAACTATACTCCAAAGAGATAGTTCAAGGCATCTGTTGCAGAATATGAGTCATCTTCATTCTGTATCAGATGTGAAAGGAAGCTTATGTCATCTCCTAGTGTTATAACTGCCGGTTCATTCTCTCCTTCAAGTTGCATTCCGGCTTTAACCAAGAGTCCATTGCAAATGCAACCGCGTCCGACGGTGTCCTCTAATTTCCCACCTTTTTTAAGATATGCTTCTACTGGTTCGCTCGGACAGCGATAGCCAATAGAGCCGTCAGGTTTGCGATACAAAACAACCAAAGCTCCTTTGTCGCAAACTCTTTCTCTGGATTCGTAGACATCTCGGTTTGATATCGTATTTTCTATTTCAACCACCTTGAATGGGAAGCCAGTGGGTGATATACGCATATCTGTTCTTACAGAGAGGTTTTTGTTGAATGCTCTCTTGATTATTTCCTTACGGATACTTTCTTGCATTCCAGATTCTCTGGATAGAGCAAAAATGGATCCAGCTTGGATTCCACTTGCACCTACTGATTGAGCCCATGCCAGTTTCTCTGGAGAAGCGTATGAACCAGCGATCCAGAATGGCAATCCAAGCTCAGCAATTCTATGATAGTCGACTATATCTTTCTCACCGTAATCGACTTTGTTCCTAGGTGGAGCATTGTGACCGCCAGCTGTTGGCTCTTCTATGACAAAGCCATAGATACCTCCTCGAGGAATAGCTCTTTTCAGAGCTATTCCCAGAACATTTGAAGCGATAATTGGAATGAACCCTGGTTTTTTCAATTGGGGAATTTCTTTCCCAAAGAATTCTGCAGGGTTGAAACTCATTTGATAACCTTCCTTCTCACCAATCACTGGGATTTTGTATGTTGCAGGATTTCCTGTGGAATACGCTTCAATCACTGCTGGGATTTTGTCTGGAATTCCTGCGCCCATTGTGATGAAGTCAACACCAGCAAGCATTGCTCCAAAGATCGCAAACAAATGTGGCATTGATATCTTCTCAAGATAATTGATGCTTATTGGACAATCGTGCCCTTTCTTCGCCATTCGTACGAAAGCAAAGTTTGCACAAATTGTGAGCTCGCAGAGAAGTCTAGATGGATTGACACTGAATACAGGTATTCCTCTATTCAGTTTTCCACTGTACTCTCTAATAACTCTTTCCGATACTTCTTTGAAAGGGAAATCATCCAACGCTCCCCTTATTGCATCGGTGTATTTACCACCAATTTTAAGCATTCGTGCCATCACTATCTCAAGTGCAGTTCCTGATATAGTCCCAAGGGTTTCTCTACCAGGTCTACTATACATTGAAATTGGTCTTGCCAAATCTGGACACGAAGTATTCACGCCCATACCACCACTAATGATTTTTGGTAGAAACATGTTTCCTTTCAGTTGTCGAAGATCTTTTACGATCATCGTTTACTAGTTCTATGTATATAATAGCAGATATAAAAAATTATTTTTATAAAAATCAACCGCATCGGGTGTAAGCCGAAGCGGTTGTTGAAGTCGGGTCTATCAATCTATTTCTGGTATTTCGTGGGTACCCATTACCCAGTCCCACAGGCCCCATACAACGTTGAAATTGGTAGTATTCATTCGTTGATGGTGTAGATGGTGTCTGCCGTCAATGTATTTGAACCATCTTTTATTCTCAAACCATCTGGGTTTAGGTTTTTTAAGAAGATGCATACACCAATGAAAGTACTCATAAGTGCAGTAGTAAAGTCCTACTACAATAGAAGTTTGAATTGGTATATAAAAATTCGAAAGAAAATACCCAATAAAAATCATTGGAATTGTCGCAATGACAGTTAGGGTGAATCCATTCCACCATGCCATTGGTATTGTGTGCTTATCATCTTCATCTTGTAGATGATATGAGTCATCTGCTCTGAATTTTTGATGATGCACAAGCGCATGGGTCTTGAAAGGGTAAGATAACCATTTCCTGTTGGTGTGCATCAGATGCTTATGTAGATTCCACTCAAGAAATGAAGCGTATACCAAGGATATTACTATCCATGGCAAAAAAGATGCGATTATCATCAAAACAATCCAGGGTATAAGTTTGGTAATCATATGATGTGCAGTGTCTTGTTTAATTATATAGTCAAATTCATTTATTTACTAAATTATCATCATAATTTATGTTATACTCTTCATATGAAAAATTTAATTAAGATAATTTATTTTATAATTTTATCAATTATCACTTATTCTATCGTTTCTTATACTCATGCTACTGTAGGTGGACCAACATACATAGGAAATTTTAGTTATAATAGAGATGATTCATCAATATATTATATTAAGCAGTCATATAGTGGGAAGGGATGTCCTCCTGAGCTTGTCAAAATTTCTCTTACTACCCAGACTATTTCTGATGTTATATCTTGTAATCAAGCTGAGCGATTTATTGATGATATACAAGCACTCAATACAGAAATAGAAGTAATTACACAAAATTTCAAACAATTATCACAATTCAATCTTAAAAATAACAATATAAGAATCGACTTAGATTTTTCTAATTCAGAAAGACTTGATGGTATTACTGATGATTCAATAATAAAGAGAAATTATATAGCCAATGTATATCAAGGTGACAAGAAAGTCGGTGAATTTTCTATTAGTGGTTGTAAGTTAGATCAACCATTTAATTTTGCTGGATATTCTATACCTGGACTAGAAAAGAAAATTGCTATAGTCTCTTCAAGAATTGGTGATTGTTGGGAAGGGGGTTATATATATGAGAATATATATATTATTAATATTGTAGATAAAATAGATAGAACCCCAGTATTAGGAACTGGTAAAAACGAATTAGAAGAATTAAAGACTAATGCAGGTACATTGACAGTCTATCCTAATAAAAATGATACAAACATTGTTTCATCTAATACAGATAACAATCAAACTCCAATATCAAATGAATTATCTGGAAATAATAATCTGGCATTGATACTTATGGCTATTGTAATACTGTTAGTTGGGATAATTATAGGTAATAGATTTAAAAAATAGGGCTGAATTGAATCATCAAATTTAGGATAAAAACTTTAAAAAAGTTATCAAACATATTGACATTTTATTGATTTTAATATATTATCTCAATGAAATTATATGTTTAAAAAATCATTCGGCAGAAATCGTCCTCATGGTAGACCACAAGGTAGATTCTCAAATAGGCATAGAAAGGGAAATGGAAATTCAAAAGGGGAAAATATCTCCCATTCTCGTTTTATAAATAAAGCAACAATTACAGAAGAAGTAGAACATTTTACTCCTGAGCATAAGTTTGCTGACTTTGTTATTGAAGAGAATTTGAAACAAGGAATAATTAAGAAGGGATATACATTACCGACTCCAATTCAAGACAGATCAATCCCTCATATTTTAAAGGGCGAGGATATAGTAGGTATTGCAAATACAGGTACAGGCAAGACTGCTGCCTTCTTGATCCCTCTAATTGATAAAGTATTAAAGAATAGGAAAAATAAAGTTCTAATAGTTGTACCAACTCGTGAATTAGCTATACAGATTCAAGAGGAGCTAAAGGGCTTCACAGTAGGTATGAAAATTTTCTCAGTTTGCTGTGTTGGTGGTGCTTATATTGGCAAACAGCTTTCAGAATTAAGATATGTAAATGAATTTATAATAGGTACACCAGGGAGACTAAAGGATCTTATAGAAAGAAAGGCGATTAGACTAAATGAATTCTCAACAATAGTACTTGATGAAGCAGATAGAATGCTTGATATGGGATTCGTAAATGATATGAGATTCCTTATGGCTGGTATGCCAAAGCCAAGACATACATTATTCTTCTCAGCTACACTTTCACCTGAGATAGAAAGATTGATAGGAGAATTTCTAAATAATCCAGTTAGAATTTCTGTAAAAACTCGCGATACATCAAAGAATGTTGAACAAGATATAGTACGTGTTGCAAGAGGTTTAAATAAAATAGATGTTCTTAAAGAACTATTACAAAAAGAAGATTTCAATAAGGTTATAATCTTCGGAAGAACAAAACATGGTGTAGAGAAGCTATCTCGTGCATTAATTGAAAAGGGATTCAAGGCAGAATCAATACATGGCGACAAAAATCATAGTCAAAGACAAAGAGCATTAAAAGGTTTTAAGGAAAATATTGTACAAATTCTTGTGGCAACAGATGTAGCAGCTAGAGGACTAGATATTCCAGATGTAAGTCATGTTATTAACTTTGATATACCAGCAACTTATGATGATTATATTCATAGAATAGGTAGAACAGGACGTGCAAATAAGAGAGGTAAGGCACTGACTTTTGTTGACTAATATTCTGCTATAATTAGTAGATGAATAAAAAAGAAATAGCAGTGTTTGGTGGAGGATGTTTCTGGTGTACAGAAGCAGTATTTAAGATGATTAAAGGTGTATCACAAGTACTTCCTGGATATGCCGGAGGCACAATAGACAATCCAAGTTATGAACAAGTTTCAAGTGGTAACACGGGTCATGCTGAAGTTATCTATATTGAATATGATTCAACTATCGTTAAATACGAGACCTTACTTACAGTATTTTTTGCATCACATGATCCTTCTTCATTGAATCGTCAAGGAAATGATATCGGTACACAATATCGCTCAGTTATTTTTTATACTTCAGATGAACAGAAAGATAAAGCGATTAGAATGATTAAAGATATAAATGATTCAAATAAAGATGGTAAAGAAATAGTCACAGAAGTTGTACCTCTGGATAAATTCTATAAGGCAGAAAGTTATCATGAAGATTACTATGCTAATAACAAGGATGCGCCGTATTGTCAGGTAATAATAAATCCAAAATTAGAGAAAGTACAAAAGCAGTTCTCAGATTTACTAAAAGAAATACTATAAAATATGAAAAAATTAACACCAGAACAATATAAAGTAATGAAAGAAAAGGGCACAGAAGCACCTTTTAGTGGTAAATATATACATAAGACAAAGGATGGAGATTATAGATGTGTGGAGTGTGGTAATCTACTTTTCTCATCAGACTCACAATTTGATTCTGGAACAGGATGGCCTAGCTTTGATGAAGCATATCCAGGAGCGGTGAAGCAAATACCTGACAAGTCATATGGTATGGATAGAATTGAAGTTGTCTGTTCAAAGTGTGAATCGCATCTTGGTCATGTATTTGATGATGGGCCCACAAAGACTGGTAAAAGATATTGTCTAAATTCTGTCTGCCTTGATCTTGAGGAGAAGAAATAAAGTGCTATAATTGCTTTGATGAAAAGATTTGGAATTCCATTGATTTTATTTATTGTCTTAATTAGTGGTTTTTCTTATTACTTTTTTTCAAGGCCTGATTCTAATATTAAATTAAATCTAAACACAGACGATAAACAAAATCTAATTGTAGTTGTTTCTCCGATTAAAAATTCTGAAATATCATCACCCCTTGTAATATCTGGCAGAGCGAGGGGGAATTGGTTCTTTGAAGGTAGTTTCCCTGTTGTGCTTTTGGATTCATATAGAAATACTATTGCAGAAGGTCATGTATCAGCGCAAGGAGAATGGACTACGGCGGATTTCGTAAAGTTTTTGGGTTCATTGGAATTTAATAATTATATAAAAGGCCAGAACGGTTATTTGGTACTTAAGAAAGACAATGCTTCTGGATTGCCAGAATTTGATGATTCACTAGAAATACCAGTAATATTTAAATAAAATGAAAGACACAATAAAAGATTTTGCGCCAATTTTTTTAAAAGAAATAAATCAAGCATCAAAAATATTGTTACATTGTCATCCATCATCTGATCCAGATAGTGTAGGTTCTGTATTGGCAATGAAATTAGCATTAGAAACACTCAACAAAAATGTGACTGTTATACAGGGTGATGATCCTATACCTGAAGCTTTTGATTTTCCATCTGTAAAAACTATAATTCCAAAATCATATTTTGATATAGATATTTCTCAATTTGATTTGTTCATCGCTCTAGATTCATCATCAAAGGGTATGATAAGCAATAAAGCTGAGATTATTTTCCCTGAAACTTTAAAAGTAATTGTAATAGATCATCATAAGAGTAACAAAAGATATGGAAATATAAATTTTGTTAATTCAGATTATCCTGCTACAGCTCAAATACTATTTGATTTATTTAAAGAAATTAAAATTAATTTTAATCATGATATTGCTTTGAATTTATTTATGGGAATATATACTGATACTGGAGGATTTAAATATCTAAAAGATCCTGTTCCTACATTAGAAATTGTAGGTGAATTAGCTAAATTTGCGCCAGACTATCCAAATACCATATTTACTCTTGAAAATAGTAATAAAAAACAGAAATTAATTTTTGAAGGTTTGGCCTTGTTATCAATAAAGGAATTTTTTAATGGTATAGTTGCTGTAGCATCAGTAAGTCGTGATGATTTAGTTAAAAATAATATTAATAAAGAAGATATTATTCCAAGTATTATTTCAAATCAGTTAAAATCAGTTATTGGCTATGATATAGGAATTGTTATGGTTGAGGAAGATAAGGATATGGTGAAGCTAAGTATAAGGACAAGAGATTCTAATAAGTATGATGTATCAAAATTAGCCGTATCGCTCGGTGGCGGTGGTCATATGGCCGCGGCAGGTGCAAGATTAAATATGAATATACAAAATGCTATAGATAAAGTGGTAGAAAATATAAAGGTAATATATAATCTATAGATATGAATAAAAATGTATATTTGAGTGTATTGCTTGCTTTAATAATTTTAGCTTTAGCATATTTCATGTGGCCAAAATCACAAGAGATAAAGACAACAACTGATTCATTCTCTACTTCAACTTCTGAAACGACAGAGACAAAACCATTAACAAATAATCAAACCAAAAGAAATAAAATGCATATAGTTACATTAGAGACAAATAAAGGGCCAATATCATTTGAAACATATGATCTTGATGCTCCAAAAACTGTTGAGAATTTCATTAATTTAGTTAATAAAGACTATTATAATGGTATTACCTTCCATAGAGTTATAAAGAATTTCATGATACAAGGTGGTGATCCTACAGGAACAGGAAGGGGAGGTCCTGGATATACATTTGAGGATGAATTAAATCCAGCAACTGAGTCATATAAGAATGGCTATAAGAGAGGGGTAGTAGCAATGGCAAATGCTGGTCCAAATACAAATGGTAGTCAATTCTTCATTATGCACAAGGATACACCATTACCAAACAATTACACAATATTCGGCAATGTTATCTCTGGTATGGAAGCTGTTGATGCTATAGCTACAACACCAACAGGTCCTGGAGATGTTCCAGTAGATAAAATGTACATAAAGTGGGCAAGAGTAGAGGTTAAAAAATAATCTAATAATCCATGTCTAGTGATTCATATAATGCAGTGTGGGTATCACACTCATCTATGGGTGACTATTTGAAATGTCCTAGAGCATACTATCTTAAGAATATTTATAAAGATCCAAAATCAAAAAGGAAAATTGGTATAGTTAGTCCCGCTTTGTCATTGGGCTCTGCTGTTCATGAAGTTGTTGAAGGATTAGCTAAATATAAAGCTGAAGAGAGAATAAATGTACCAATTTTAGATCAATTTGAGACTGTCTGGTCAAAGTTTAATGGCAAAAAAGGCGGATTCTCAGGTGAAAGTGAAGAGAAAGAGACTAAAGAGAGAGGAATCAATATGTTGAAGAGGGTAAAGAATAATATGTCACCACTTCTAGACAAAATTGTTAAATTAAAAGAGGGTAAGAGTGGTATGTTGCCAAATTATTTACTTTCACCAGAAGAGAATATAATTCTTTGTGGCAAGATTGATTGGCTTAGATATATTCCTGAAGACGATAGTCTGCATATTTTAGATTTCAAAACTGGAGTCAATGAAGAGAGTGAAGATTCATTACAATTACCGATTTACCAATTACTATTAAAAAATTTACAAAAAAGAAAGGTAAGTGGAGCAAGTTACTGGTATTTAAATAGAGACAATAAACCAAAAGAAGTCGATTTACCTGATGAAGATGAATCCTTTGAGAAAGTTTTTGATGTTGCTCTGTCTGTAAAAGATGCTCGAGCTAAAAAGGATTTTAAATGTCCTAGAGGTGAGTCAGGATGCTTCGCTTGTAGAGACTTAGAGAGGGTTATCAGAGGAGAAGGTGAATTTGTAGGTCAAGGAGATTGGCAAGATTTGTACTTTGTGTCTTAATTTTGTCAAAAATTAGACCATAACAGGGGAGTACCGATTTATCTATATTAGCCACCAAGGCCTTTGACCAATTGTCAAAGAAATGATTGAAATATTTTGTATCTTGAATCAAATGTAGAATATATAGCGCACAGGAGCTAATCAACCTGAGCACAAATAATATGGCAGATAAGCCAAAGCCAACACCAGCACCAGCTGAGACAGTACAGCCAAAAGCTTAGTCATAATAAGCTCGGGCTTACTTAGCAAAAATGGCTCTATGAAGCCATTTTTGCTTTATATACATGATTTCAATGTAAAACTACTTGACAAATATTTATAATCTGCTATACTT
>CAZVVX010000019.1:0-9705 GCA_964631035.1 uncultured Candidatus Saccharibacteria bacterium
AAGCATTCAATTTTACAAAGGAAAAGCGCGTTAGTCCGAGGACTCGCGCGCTTTTTGTTCTGATTCAGTTTTTCGTCACTCCATAGTGAAGAATGCTGAACCAGTGTCGGGGAGCTTGTATATCACTGTCTCTCCCATAATAGCGAGAGGTTGGGTAATGTACTTACTCCAACTGATAAGGTCGGTGCTGACCTTGACTGTAAACTGTCCGTACTCCTTAGGGGAGTCTACGAGTAGGTAGGTTCCATTTGCGGAACTACCTTTCTCATTGTATTTGATCACTCCCAATTTGTTTTGGGTGATCCTGTCAGCGGTGATCATCTCCTCAAAACTATCGGCAATGGTTCCAACATCGAAGATGTCGGAGCCTGTGCCCCAAGTGATCATGACGGCAGGATGAGCCATACTGTCGCCGTATGCAACGACGACATTGTACTTATCCTCACCGAGTGTGAGAACCCCGTAATGGTAGTACTCCTCACTTTTTGGTGTGTCTACCGTCTGGTACGGCAGCACCTGGCTTTCACCAGTAACTACATCCGTGAACTTCGGGGGTTGAACAACCCCATTCGAGTCGGTCTTCATAGGATCCATTCTCAGGATCCTTCCACCGTCCTGGTTCTGAGACCAGACCACGAAGTAGTCTGGTGTTTTCTGGATTGAGGACATGGTACTGGACCATTCACCTTCATTAATCACGAAGTGCCCGTCCACCCACATTTTCTGAGCCAACTCCCCGAAGCTCGGGGTAACCCGAGGGTTGCGGTAGATGGGCTCTGTGCCCATACTACCAACGAGGGAGGCGACGAAACAGAAGAGACTGACAAGATATTTCATGCTTTCTATCAATGTTCTGAGGTTTTTGTTTAATCCAACTTAATCCTTATATATTATAACATATATAAGTATGTATTGTCAATGCTAAGCTATGGACCATAACATAAGTATTAGATAATTTATTTATTATTTTGGTTTAACACTGAGTTATTATATACTTACAATATGGCATCATGGGCAACTAGAAGGAGATTTATGTACAGCA
This sequence comes from uncultured Candidatus Saccharibacteria bacterium, assembly GCA_964631035.1. GTDB lineage: Bacteria > Patescibacteriota > Minisyncoccia > Phycocordibacterales > PALSA-1337 > CAIOGI01. The sequence goes on from CAZVVX010000019.1 coordinate 1,043, forward strand.
CATTTGTTATTATTGTGCTTATCGTACTTGTAGCTCTACCAATATTCTATTTTTTCTATAAGCCACCAACATGTAATGATAGAATTAAAAATGGTGATGAAGAAGGAGTAGATTGCGGAGGGTCATGTGTTATGTTGTGTCAGGATATATTCTTACCGCCCAAGATAGTATGGGGAGGTGCAAAATTCGAGAAGATATCCAGTGGTGTATATAACTTTGCTTCATTGATTATAAATCCAAACGTTGATGCTGGTGCTATAGATGTTCCATACAAGATTTCTATTTATGATGAGGCAGGGTTAATGATCAAAGAACAGTACGGCAAGGTTACATTGTATCCACATAGAAATTCTCTTGCATTCAATCCTCTTGTAAATTTAGACAAGAGTGTACCGTATAAAGCTACTTTTGAATTCACATCTCCACCAGTTTGGTATAGATCAAATGATGAGCTTGATAAGCTGATAATTGTAGACAAGAGATACACAGAAGACAGTAATTCATCATCATTAGAAATTGTTCTTGAGAATAGAGGATTATTACCGTATCAAAATATTGATGTTTCTGTAATACTTTCAGATATAAATGGTAATGCCATTGGATTTTCTAAGACAAAAATTGATAGTATAAATGCAAAAAATGATAGAGAAATAGCTTCATATACATGGCCTATAAATAGAGATAATAATGTTACTTCTATAGAAGTTTTCCCAATAATTAATCCAATATTTTTGAATAGATAAGATGAAAGACTTTCTTGGTATTTCTAGATTTACTGATAATAAAGATAAAAAGGGTATTGATTGGATATTGTTTCTATCAACGTTACCTTTGCTTGGTGCTGGTTTAGTTACAATGAATTCTTTTACAGGTGATACTAATCATTTTTTTAAACAATCTATATGGATTTTGGTATCAATGCTCATATTCTTTATTCTCAGTAGTTTTGATTATAGATTTTTAAGAAGGACATGGGTTTCGGTTGGATTATTTGTTTTTTCATGTTCCATTTTGATTTTACTATTTCTTGTCGGTCAGGTTACAAAGGGAGCAATATCATGGTTTGATTTTGGAGCATTATCATTTCAACCATCAGATCCTATTAAATTAGTATTGATTATAATTTTGGCGAAATATTTCTCAAGAAGACATATTGAAATTGCTAATATTCGACATATACTAGTATCAGGATTCTATGCTTTCGTTGTCTTTTCATTGGTTTTAATTCAGCCTGATTTTGGTTCAGCTATTATTATATTTTTTATTTGGCTTGGCATGGTGCTCGTATCAGGCATTTCAAAAAAGCATTTACTTGCAATGTTCCTTGTCGGTATTATGGTATTTATTGGTATGTGGAATTTTGGCTTCAAAGATTATCAGAAGAATCGCATCAAAAATTTTATAAATCCATTGGCAGATATTCATGGTACTGGATACAATGCATATCAATCAACTATTGCTGTTGGCTCAGGTCAATTATGGGGAAAGGGTATTGGTTATGGCACTCAATCAAGATTAAAATTTCTACCAGAATATCAAACAGATTTTATTTTCTCTGCTTTTGCTGAAGAATGGGGATTCTTTGGTGTAATAATTTTATTTTCAATGTTCGGAGTCCTTATATATAGAATTATTGCAAATACCATGCTTGGCGCTACGAATTTTGAAATACTTTTCGGATCGGGTATTGCTATTTATATAATTGTGCATTTTATAATAAATGTGGGTATGAATATTCAATTATTACCAGTGACCGGTACTACAATTCCATTTTTAAGTTACGGAGGTACGCATTTACTTACAGAATTTACAGGTCTAGGTATCCTTATGGGTATGAGAAGATATCATAGAGTTGCACATAAAGATGAAATTAAAAATGAGTTCTTAGGACCTTAAACTAATCTTATTTGTTATATACTTTTACCGTTTCTTCTACCATTTTTTCTATTGAAAAATCATTTAATATTTTTTTATTGATTTCTATTGAATGCTCTTTCTGGACTTTTTTGTGTGTCATGTAGAATTCAATGGCATGTTTTATTTCCTTTGAATTTTTTGATTGTATTAGAATACCACTTTTCATGTCCTCAATTATTTCTGGAATTCCACCAACAGAGCTTGAGATTATTGGTAAAGATGCAAGTCCTGCCTCAAGAGCCATATATGGCAAACCTTCAGAAAGGGAAGGTATAAGGAAAATATCAAAAGCCTTGAAGTATTGTGATGCCTGAGGTACAAAGCCCATCAGTATTACATTTGATTCAAGTTTTAAATCAGATATTAGCTTTTGTAATTTCTCTCTATCTTCTCCAGTACCAATTATTAAGTACAATATTTTTTTATTGAAATTATGAATTGCTCTGATTGAGTAATCAAAGCCCTTGATGTGATGTAGTTCACCAACACTACCAATTACTATAGTGTCTTTCATTGATTTAGCTTTTAAAGCTTCAGAGAAGCTTGCACTGAATTTTGCGAGTTCATTTCTAGCGTGAATTTTTGAGAATACTGGCTCTGGCTTAATTCCATTGTGAATAATTGTAATTTTATTTTTAATAAATGGCCAATTTATTATTTGAGAATACAAAGCCTCTGATACCATTATAGTATTGTGTGAAAGTATGATTGTAATCCAGTGCAAAATCTTTATTACTATTTTTGATAGGCTAGATCTATTCTCATTGAATGCCCAACCATGAGCAGTGAAAATTATATTTTTTATTCCTGCTAATCTTCCAGCAAGAGCTCCAATGCCACCAATTTTAGAGCTATTTAAGTGTAAGACATAAGGTCTTTTTGTTCTAAACAGATTAAAAAGCTTAAAAAATACATTTATATCTTCAAAAATACTCACATCTCTTTTAACAGGTAGATCACCATTGGCATTTATTCCGCTTTGTATAAGATTATCAATCAAAATTCCATTACCTCCAGACATTACTTCTACATCAAACTTGTCTTTAGGTAGATTTGTGGCTAAATCATAGACATATCTCTGAGCGCCACCCCAATTTGATTTTGTAATAAGGATAAGTACCTTCATTCCTCTAAGAGTACCATTTTTAGGGTTTTTTGTGTATTATTGATGATTATGAGTGTAATACGCAGAAAAGAGCCATTTTTATTGTTTGTGGGCGATATTATAGTGCTTTTTGCATCGCTTTTTTTGGCATTGTCTATAAGAAACGGTGATTTTCCCGATATTGAAATATTTAATCTTCACTTAGCCCCATTCTCAATACTATTCGTTGTTTCAATATTAGTTAATTTTATTTTTGGGCTTTATGAGAAGCATACTTTAATTTTTAAAAATCGTTTGCCTATTACTTTATTAAACGTACAAATAATTAATGCAATTATTGGCATAGCATTCTTTTATTTTATTCCATTTTATTCTATTACACCAAAGGTAATATTATTTATATATATTACTGTCTCACTTATGTTAATGTCGCTTTGGAGAATGTTCTTGTCACCAAAGCTCGGCCCAAAAAGAACTCAAAGAGCTCTAATAGTTGGTGATACCAAAGAGACAGAAGAACTATATGAAGAGGTTAATCACAATTCTAGGTATCATTTAATTTTCACTGGAATACTTAGACCAAGTTCTGATGCTCAGACTACAGTTAAGGAGATTTCAGATTATATTTTAAAAAATAAGATTTCACTAGTTGTTATTGATACTAGACATGTAAAATTATTAAACGTTGTCCCTGAATTATATAATTTTACTCTTTCTGGTGTTATGTTTTTTGATGTAAGTAAAATGTATGAATCTATTTTTGATAGAGTACCTATTTCTCTTGTTGGTAAAATGTGGTTTGTTGAGAATATGTCTGCTGTGGCTCCAAAATTTATTTATGATAGTTTAAAAAGATCATTTGATATATTTATTTCTCTTGTACTTGGAATTATATCTATATTTCTTTATCCATTTATTATGTTGATAATGAAAATTGAGGATAAGGATAATGTTATTTTTACCTTTCAGCCTAGAATTGGTCAGAATAATAAACTAATAAATATTATTAAATTTAGAACAATGAAAATTGCTAATGATAATGGCAATGCAGTTGGTAATAAAGTTACAAAATTTGGTTCGTATATGAGGAAATTAAGAATAGATGAATTACCTCAGCTTTGGAATGTTATAAAAGGCGATCTTTCACTCATTGGTCCACGTCCTGAATTACCAAAGTATGTTGAGAAGTATTCTAATGAAATACCTTATTATTCACTTAGACACAGCATAAAACCAGGATTATCTGGTTGGGCTCAAATATATCATCAAGAGCATCCTCATCATGGTGTTGATATAGAAGAAACAAGAAATAAATTATCTTATGATTTGTTCTATATAAAAAACAGATCATTACTTCTTGATTTAAAAATTGCATTGAGGACTATTAAAGTTCTATTAACTTTCGTTGGACGCTAATTTTATTGCAAAAAACCATTAAATCTCTATAATAGACCCATTATGCTTAAAACAAGAATAATTGCAGTATTTCTGCTAATAATTGCTTCGGGTATTGGATTTCTTACATATTATTCAGAGGTTAATCCTAATTCAAGTTTTGGTTTACCTTTTAAACTAGGTTTGGATCTTAATGGTGGTACTCATCTTGTATATAAAGCAGATGTATCAAAAGTTTCAAAGGGCGAAGTTGGTATATCTATGCAAGCATTGAGAGATATTATTGAAAAAAGAGTAAATCTATTCGGCGTTGGTGAACCTATAGTTCAAATAGAGCAGGGTGGTGTCTTGGGTTCACAGGATGCACAATACAAGTTGATTGTTGAATTACCTGGAGTTACTGATATTGATGAAGCGGTGAAGAGTATTGGCCAAACTCCTGTTCTAGAATTTCAATTATTAAATAAAGCAGATTATGATGCGTTAAATAACAAGAAGCTATCAGATGAAGAGAAAGCTAAAGAATTGACTGCACTCTTCAAACCTACAGGTATTACTGGTCGTCTTTTAGAAAGAGCTGTTATCGAATTTAATCAAACAACAGGTGAACCAGCAGTTTCTCTATCTTTTAACTCAGAAGGTAGGGAATTATTTGCAAAAATTACCAAAGAAAATGTAGGTAATATAATTGGTATATTTCTAGATGGTCAGATCATTTCTCTTCCTACAGTTAGAGAGGAGATTAGAGATGGTAAGGCCCAAATATCTGGTGGATTCAAGGTTGAAGAAGCAAGATTGCTTGTTAGAAACTTGAACTACGGTGCATTGCCAGTTCCTATTTCATTACTCTCAACACAAACTGTGGGAGCATCACTTGGTCAATCCGCTCTACAGGGTGGAATAAATGCCGGGCTGTATTCTCTTATTGTTATAGGTATATTCTTGATTATTTGGTATAGACTTCCTGGTTTGGTATCTCTTGTATCTTTGGGGGTTTATACAGTGATTATGTTGGGATTATTTAAAATAATACCAGTGACTTTGACTGCAGCTGGTATTGCAGGTTTTATACTTTCAATTGGAATGGCAGTCGATGCTAATATTCTTATATTTGAAAGAATGAAAGAAGAATTAAGAAAGGGTAAAAATATTAACGATGCAATGCATGAAGGATTTGCTAGAGCTTGGAATTCAATCAGAGATTCAAATACTTCAAGTATTATTACAGGACTGATTTTGTATTATTTCGGTAGTACATCAGTTGTAACTGGTTTCGCTTTAGTGTTTATTATTGGTGTGATTGTAAGTATGTTCACTGCTATTACTGCTTCAAGAGTATTCTTGTATGCAGTTGCACCAAAGAAGGTTACAAGATTATCTACATTTCTTATTAGTAACGGTTTTACTAAAACTTTAATTAAATAAATACCATGTTTGTTGTAACATACAGAAAAATATTTTACGCTTTGTCGCTTATAATTGTAGCTGTCTCTTTATTCTCTATATACAAATGGGGATTAAATCAAGGAATTGACTTTAAAGGTGGTTCTATACTAGAAGTTGAATATTCAGAATCAAGACCTGATCAAGCAACCCTGATAACATCAATCGCTCCATTAAAGTTAGATGCATCAGTTCGTGCAACGGGAGATAAGGGATATATTATAAGAATGAGAGATATAACTACTGAAGAGAAGTCATCTTTGTCTAAAGTTATCGGTACATTTGGAACTTCTACTGAGAAGAGATTTGATTCTGTCGGCCCATTATTGGGTACTGAAGCATTAAGAAAGTCTTTTGCATCTGTTGCACTAGTTATTATTGCCATTGTTTTGTTTATTGCATTTGCATTTAGACACGTGTCTGAACCTATTTCATCATGGAAATATGGAATTATAGCTGTTATAGCCCTTGTACATGATGTTATTGTACCTACAGGTGCATTTGCTATATTAGGACATTATAAGGGTTATGAAGTGGATACACTGTTTGTCACTGCATTGCTAGTTGTTCTCGGATTCTCTGTACATGACACTATTGTTGTGTTTGATAGAGTTAGGGAGAATCTCAAGAATTCTTCATCAAAGAAGTCATTTAGCGATATAGTTGGTGAAAGTATTGGTCAAACATTAACAAGATCAATAAATACCTCTCTAACAACATTATTGGCTCTGGTTGTTCTATATTTCGTTGGTGGTGAATCTACTCAACATTTCTCACTTGCTCTAATAATTGGTATTGTCGCAGGTACCTATTCTTCAATATTCCTAGGATCACCATTATTAGTTACAGTATGGAAATGGCAAGAGAAAAGAAGGTTAAATAAAAAGGGGAAAAACTAGTATTTTTCAATTTTCATTATGTAGTATAATTAAACTAGTATATTATTAGTTTAATTTAAACTTAATGAATAGTGCAGAAATAATTAGGAAATCATGGTCATTCTATAAAACAAATTTCAAAAGATTATGGCCATTGTTCTTGTTGGGTTCATCTAGTGGATTTGGTATTTATAGTCTTGTGCCAGACACAGATAAACTTGTTGATTATGCAGATGCATTCAGTACTCCTATCGTTTTAATTATTGTATCTGTAATGACGGTGATTTCTATTTTTATATTCCTATCTCATATTGCACTAATCAAGACTATATCAAATACATACAAGAGACATATTCAAGACCTTTCAGATTCATATAAGGTTGGTCAAGATTTATTTTTGCCAGCTTTATTTGCTACGGTTATATATGATTTGAGTACACAAGGTGCAACTTTATTATTGATTATTCCTGGAATAATAATTGGTGGTTATTTGGTTTTCTATTTAATGGAATTTGTTGATCAGAATAAAAGGGGAATGGACGCACTGTTATCAAGTTGGGCTATTGTAGACGGAAGATGGTGGGAAGTATTCTGGATGATAGTTGTGACTGGATTTTTGATTATTTTTCCATATCTAATAATTGTCTCAGTAATTGGAATATCTGGTGTTGTTGTACTTACTATGTTACAGGTATCTGGGATTATGTCTTTGATTGCAGCATCTATATTTGGATTATTGCTTATTATTACTACAGCTTTATTGGTAATACCTGTAGGTATTATTTCATTATTTGAGATTTATTATTATTTTAGAAATTCTAGAGATAATAAAAGAATTGAGAAGACAGATAAAGATAGAATTTTAATGATAAAAATATCTGCATCAGTTGGTATACTATATCTTTTGTTTGAGATATTAAATAGGATATTTCATTTTATTTAGATTAATTTAGTAAAATAAAATAGGTTTATTAACCAATAATGTAACCTCTTCCTGCAATATTCTTGATTATTTCATTTCCATCATCCTTGCCAATTTTCTTTCTGATATTTGCAATATGTGCTTCTAGGGAATTTGAAAATGGATTTGTCTCAGAATCCCATACATATTCAATTATCATACCTTTGGTAGATATATTGTATTTATTTTTCATTAGAAATTCTAATATACTATACTCAGTTCTCGTTAGGTATATTGGCGTATTAGATTTTCTAACTTCTTGTTTTTTTAAATCTAAAATTAGGTCACCATGGGAAATTATATTATTCTCAACTTTCCTTGGTCTTCGTGCTAATGCTCTAATTCTTGCATTAAGTTCTTCAAATGAGAATGGTTTGGTCATATAATCATCAGCGCCAGCCTCTAAACAAGCGACTTTGTTTTGTGTATTTTGATTCATGCTTAGAAATAGTATTGCTGAATTTGAACCAGCATCTCTAATTTCAGAACATACTGTTAGGCCAGTTTTGTCAGGTAATGAATAGTCAATTATCACAATATCATAAGGATTTATTCTTGCTAAATATGATCCATCTGCTCCATTCTGGCTTATGTCAACTGAATGTGAGTTGGATATCAAATTTTCTTTAATATAATTTGCTGTACTGATATCGTCTTCAATTATTAGCATTTTCATGGCAAAAGTATAACATATACTTGACTTTATTTTGTATACCAGTAGAATGGTATCCACGCCTTAAGTAAGGCGGTTTTAATGAGTTTTTTGACAAATTAGTTATGCATTAGAACGTATTCGAATACGAAATACGTGCAAGTCTAATGTTTATTTTATAATGATTCCACGAGCTGGTTTCAAACTCTATAGCATCTAAAACAAGATCAAGATAAAGAATAATAATTTCATTACTATTTTCTATTTTGTTCCGTTCATTTTAGTTAAGAGTTTGATCCTAGCTCAGGATGA
>CAZVVX010000020.1:0-9586 GCA_964631035.1 uncultured Candidatus Saccharibacteria bacterium
TGGAAACTGGACCGTCTCGCACGTAACCCTGTAGATGGCGGACAGATAAGTTGGATGCTACAGCAAAGTGCAATTGCTCAGATCGTGACCTTCGGACGAACCTACTATCCGACTGATAACGTGCTCATGATGCAGGTAGAACTTGGAATGGCCAATCAATACATCCGAGACTTATCGGTAAACGTAAAACGTGGGCTAGCAAAGAAGGTCCGAGAAGGCTGGCTACCAAGCATGTGTCCCGTCGGCTACATGAGTACACCCGATAGAGAAAAGGGATTCAAGACGATCATGAAGGACCCTGAACGCTTTCCAGTGGTAAAGAGACTCTTTGACCTCATGCTCACTGGCAACTACAGCACGATACAAATATGGGATGTAGCTCGTAAGGAGTTGAATTTGAAAACATATCAGCGAAGAAATATGGGCGGCAAGCATTTATCAAAAAGCGGAATTTATGCACTTCTAAGCAACCCCTTTTATTACGGCTGGTTTGAATATCCCTACAAGAGCGGAGAATGGCATAAGGGTGCACATGAAGCCATGATCACCGAAGAAGAATTCAATAAGGTCCAACAGATCATGGGACGAACCATGCAACCGAGACCTCGACCAGAACGTAGCTTTGCTTTTACCTCGCTTATGAAATGCGGAACGTGTGGCTGTAGCATTACTGCACAAGCCAAGATAAAGCGATGTAAGAACGGCAACGTCCACCACTACGTCTACTACAATTGCACGAAGAAAAAAGTAGACGTGAAGTGTCCTGAGAAAGTTATAGAGCTCAAAGATCTGATCCTTGATATCAAAGGCAAGCTCAGCGAGATCACCATTTCAGAGAGATTCAAAGACTGGGCGATCAAACATCTCCACGAACTTCGAAAGACGGAAGTCGACAGCGACACCTTGGTCCTCAAAGGCAAACACAAAGAGCTTGAGCAGGTTACCAAGAATTTGCAGTCACTGACACTTAACTTTACCTCACCTGCAAACAGCGAGAGAGCAATAATCACCGATGAAGAATACCAAACGCTCAAGGTCGGCATGGTTAAAAAGAAATTACTACTCGAAGAAGAATTGAATGTTAAAAACAGAGAAGTATTAGAATGGGTAGACCTCACCGAACAGACCTTTGACTTCGCTTGCTACGCCCATGTTTGGTTTGAAAAAGGAGACGATAAAGCCAAAAGAGCGATACTCGCATGCCTTGGCTCGAACCTCACCCTAAAAGGCAAAAAGGTCTTTGTAAATTACCATTCTTTCATTAAAACGATCATAAAAAGTCGTCAGGCGGTCGAGCAAGAATTAGAGCGCGCTCGAACCTCTAAAATATCAAGCCATATAAGACAAAACCCCACAAATTGTGAGGTTTCGTCACTAGGGCTCCGGCGGCAGGGATCGAACCTGCGACCAATCGCTTAACAGGCGACTGCTCTACCGCTGAGCTACACCGGAATATTTGTTTAAGATTCATGAAGAAATAATGACGAAGGGACTTGCGCAGGCCGACGGGCCGAGCAGAGTAATTTGCCAGCAGGCAAATATACGTGCCCTGAGTGTTATTTCTAAATGAATCTCTAATTATCGAAGAACACAGCTATCATAGCAAATATGTATATAAAAGTGAAGATAATGAACTAATAATAATTCTCATGTTAAAATACACCCATGGACATATTATCACACGGACTATGGGGAAGTATTATTTTCGGCAGGAGAAATAAAAGAAGCTTTCGTTTAAGTTTTATATACGGAATAGCACCAGATTTCCTATCATTTGGAATATTATTTATACAGAGACTTATAAGTTCAGCAGTTACAGGTAAATGGCAAATAGGTACAGGGAAGCCAGATTTGTTATCAATACCAGACTATGTAAATACGCTATATAACATAACTCATAGTTTTATTATATTTATTGCAGTTTTTATACTTGTTGCATTATATTTCAAAAGACCAATATGGGAAATGTTAGCTTGGCCATTTCATATTTTCCTTGATCTATTTACCCATTCCACGGAATTCTTCCCAACACCATATCTATGGCCATTTCCATTTGTTAGAGTAGATGGAATTCCTTGGTCAACACCTATTATATTTTTTACAAATGTATTTTTCTTAATATTAATATATTCAGTTTATGTATATAAAAATAAGAATATTTCCAAATTCAAAAGAAGAGAAAGTCGATAGAATATCCGAAGACCATTACAAAATCTCAGTCAAACAAAAAGCTGAGAATAATATGGCAAATAATAGGTTATTGGAAATAATGCGTAATGAATATCCCAATTCAATTATAAAAATAATATCTGGTCATCATTCTCCCAGTAAAATTTTGAGTATTGAAAGACGATAGGGTATAATATTTATATGAACATAAAAACAACAGCATTAGATTTGACTCCTGCAATATCTGATTATTTAGACAAGCGTTTTGATGCTATTAATAAGTTTTTTGTTAATGATAGTACCGCTCAGATTGACGTGGAATTAGCACGCACAACAAATCATCACAAAAATGGTGATATCTTTCGTGCAGAGGTACATATTGTTGGAAAGGGAGTTAATACATACGCAAGTTCAGAGAAAGAAGATCTTTATATGGCAATTGATGCTGTAAGAGATGAAATTTTGAGAACTGTAAAGAGTTCAAACGAGAAGCATAGATCATTAGTTAGAAGAGGAGGTGCAAAGATTAAAAATATTATAAAGGGTCTTTGGTCAAAAAATAATTAAATATAATGCCAATTTTTTTAAAACAGAAAGTCAATCAATGGCTATGCATAGCATTGTTAGGTCTTATGTGTTTCTGGGTAGTTCTCTATTACTTATCGAATAAAGCTTTGCTAATCGGAAATGCAATAGCAACTAACTCCCAAGAGATTCGTAAGTAGTCTCAGTTTTGCCTTCAGGAATAACCTTCTCAATTATTAATTTACCATTTTTAAAAGTGGCTTGAGTAATTTTGATCCTTATCTTTTTATCATTTTTATTTAAGAAAAAGAATGCAGAAGGCCAACCGTGATATGCTTGAATCTTCAGATAATTTTTGTAAGGGTCATCATTAAGATCAATAAAACCATCTTCCTTCTCAATTTTTTTAGTAAATGTAGCTTGAGAGTGGTCTTGCTCTTTCTCTTTAATTTTACCAGAAATCCAGTCTGGGATTATCGAAACTAATAATTCAGATCCCATCTTAACTATTTCTTTACCTAAATCCTCAGCCCTTGGTGGCCATGGATTAAAATTTACTTCCTTCATCGCAATTATGGGGCCGTGATCCATTTCTTTGTCCATTCTTATTATAGTGACTCCAGTTGTTCTTTGATCCTGCAAAATTGCAGTCTCAATGGGACAGGAACCACGAAGCTTTGGTAACAGTGAGCCGTGAATGTTTAAAGATTTAAATTTAGGAATGTTTAGTATATTTTCGGGAATAATTTTGCCATAAGCTATCACAACAAAAATATCACAATTATATTCTTTCAACTTGTTTTCAAATTCTGCATCCTTCAATGATTCAGGCTGGAGAACCGGAATTTTATTTTTGTCTGCCCAAACTTTGGCTGGTGGGGGAGTTAAAGTCATTTTTCTTCCTTGAGGTTTGTCAGGCATCGTTACAACAAAAGCAATATCAAAACCAGCATTTCGCAATGTTTCGAGGGTGGTTACAGCATAATCAGGTGTACCAAAAAATCCAATTCTAACTTTGTTATTTTGCATTTGATTTTTGTAACTGTTCAGGAGGAATATCTTCTATGTCATAAGCTTTGTCAATAAAGAGTATACCATCTAAATGGTCGCATTCATGTTGAAAAACTTGTGCTAACAATCCACTTGCACCTCGCTGGATTTTTTTGCCATTTTCGTCATATGCTTTGATGGTAGCTTTGTCAGATCTAGTAACTTTGCCGTATTTCCACCTTACAGAAAGACATCCTTCCTCAACATCATGTTTTGTTTTTGAAAGTTTTGTAATCTCTGGGTTTATGAATATTAGATCATTACCCGTACTTTTGTAATCTTTGTCAGCTTGGCTCATTATGTCGTCAGAGACAACGAAGATTCTAAATGGAACTCCGATTTGAGGGGCAGCAATAGCTACACCATCGTTTTGGGTCGATAGAGCGATTCTCATCTTTTTGATGATATTTTGAATTTTGTCGGAGGTAATCTCTTTTACTGGAACAGTCTGAGCTAATTCTCTGAGTACTGGTTCTCCATTTTGAACTATATTAATTAATTCTTTTACCATATATAGAATGTACTATAAAAGTGAATCTGGGTCTACTTTTATTGTGATTGCCGGTGATAACAACTTAATTTTATCTATTAAGTCTTGTTTTGGCCATTCATTGTTATTTATTCTCAAAAGGCCATGTAATACGAAATTACCCTTAATAGTATGAGTAAATGCAGGGAAGATCTCTACTTCATAAGGATCTAGAATGCTTTGAGCATCTTCCATTTCTTTTACAATTTCATCCTTTTTACCTTCCAAGGTTAGTTTTATCAATTTAGTAAATGGTGGATAATTGAAATTTTTTCTATCCTCTATTGTATATCTATAGAAATCACTCATATTACCCTTTAAACCATATTCAAATACTTTCTCTTCAGATTTTCTTGTTTGGACCAAATAATTTTTGGTTGTTAAAGCTCTGATCCTTATTAATAGATAAAGAATTTTTTCTTGAATTCTAAAATCTGGTAAAGCGAATAAAGAATCAAGTGAAACGATAGCAGAATTATCAACTTTATCATGTAAATATTGAAGCAACATTTCTGTGCCTATTAGTATATTTCCTGGATGAGATTTAAATTTTTGAATAATTGATCTTGCAATCTTAGGGCTTTTTACCGAATCTGAATCTAATTTCAAAACATTCAAATCAGGAAATTTATTTTTTATTTCTTCTATTACCATATCAATACCAATCCCTATTGTTACTAAATTCCAACTATTGCAAATCTTACAATACTCCTCCGCTGACCTTCTTTCTCCGCATTTGTGACACATAAAGAAATTTTTGCCATTATTTTTGTGAAGGACTACTGGAGAACTACATTTATTACAATTTACTATTGTCTGGCAATCTCCACATATAGTGGTGGGTGATATACCTCTTCTCGTTGCTAGTATTATCATTTGCTCACTATTATTCTTAGATTTAAGTATTAATTCTTGTATTTCTCTCGACAGTATCTGAAATTTTTCATTTGGATTTTTCTTTATTTTCATATCTATGAGATAATCGGTAGCAGTACTAAGAGACCTAAATTTAAATGGAGAAGCAGGAACAATTTCTGCTTGTGATTGTCTATATAGTGTTTCAATCCTCAGAAAATTATCAGCGAAGAATAGTCGGGCATTAAATTTATTTGCAAGTATTTCAACAGCATTTCTTATGTCTAGATAGGGTCGTTTTGGGATTTTATATGATCGACTACTTTCTTTCTCAAGTATAATTGTCTCTATATCAGATCTGTAGATAGAAAGAAAAGCTCCGGTCGTTATAATTACCACTGGATGATCTTCTTGTATTATTTTGTTCCAAGTTTCTACTATATTTTTGGTGTCCAATGATCCATGTAACAGAAACGCGTAACCTTCTATACCTTTTTCTAATAATTCAAAACTATGTTCAGCGTCTTCAATAGTTGGATTTATAAATAGAATAGACTTTTTCTTAGCAAATTCTTGCCGGATCAGACTTTTCCACTCGCCATATCTCTCTTCATCATCACCTTGTACAGCAAATTTTTCTTTCGCACTATTAGATTTTGTTTTTATAATATTTTTATCCTGTGTTTTAAATTTATTAATATTTTTTAATAAATATTCAGGTACTAGGGTACTAATAACAGATCCAATACTGGTGGCATTGTACCTTGCCATCTCATTCACCATTTCCATAAATTCCTTGACGAAGAATTCTTTGCTTTTAACTTTATCCAATTTCTTCAATGAGAAGCTGGCGCTTTTTATTTCAGTCTTAATATCCTCTGCTTTTCTAATAGAAATAACAATAGCACTGATATTCTTGCTTCTTAATGGCACAGTTACAATTGAACCGATAGTTAGTTCCTTAGAAGTGAAATATGAAAGCGTGTCTACCTTGACGCTTTTGCTTATTGGTATTACTTCTATAATAAACATATAGTTATTATACTATGCTAGAGATCGCGGAAAGTTTCAATATGGGCACCTATTGCATTGAGTCTTTCGGCCAGATCTTCATATCCTCGATTTATATTATATACATTTCTAAGAACAGATGTACCTTTGGCACCCATCATTGCAATCATTATTATTACAGACGGTCTAAGAGCTGGTGGGCATACAAGCTCTGTGGCTCTAAGATCTGTTGGACCCTTTATATAGAATCTATGAGGATCCGCGAGTATTGTGTCCGCTCTCAACTTGTCTAATTCTTTATAATAAATAGCTCTTTCTTCATATACCCAGTCATGAATAAATGTCTGACCCTCGGCTTGAGTTGCTATCACAACGAAGAATGGTAAATTATCCATATTAATTCCTGGATATGGTTGAGCATGGATTTTCTCTTCTAATGCTATTAATTTGGAAGGGTAAGTTGTTATATCTACCAGATTTGTCTGTCCATTATCTGCTTTGTATCTTTTTATAATTTTATATTTGAAACCCATTTTCTCTAATTTCAATAATTCCAGTTCAAGGAAATCAATAGGACATCGCTCAATTGTTATAGAAGATTTAGTAACTATTGCAATAGCAATAAGTGACATAGCTTCTATAGGATCTTCGCTCAAATAATATTCAATAGGAGAATTTAATTCTTCCTTGCCATAAACAGCTAATGTAGAAGTACCAATTCCCTCTATTTTGACCCCTAATAATTGAAGATAAAAACAAACATCTTGAACTTGATAATTAGCAGAAGCAAATTTGATTATAGATTTGCCGTTTATTCCAGCTACTGCCATAAGCGTTGTCTCAGTTACCATATCTCCTGCTTCATATAATACAATTTCTGATGGCTTCAATCCTTTGTGGCTAATTTCAAAATAATCTGATTTTGTATCAATAGTGATTCCTAAATTTTCCAATGAATATAGAAATGGCTTAACTGTCCTTGATCCGAGCTTACAACCTCCAGTCTGAGGAAGTTTGAAATCATTTATTTTATGTATCAAGGATCCCATTATCATCATTGCACTTCTAGTTTTTGAAGCACTTTCTTTATCTATTTTTTCTATTTGGAATTTCTTGGGAGGAGTGATTATTAAGTCATTATTCTTCCATTCAATATTTACTCCTATACTTTCCATCACTTCTATAATACGGAACACTTCTTCTATTTTTGGAGCATTTTTGATTGTGGTTGTACTTTTATTCAAAAGGGAAGCACAAAGAATTCCTACCGCTCCATTTTTGGAAGTTCTAACTTCAATTTTGCCTGACAGTTTGTGCCCACCCTCAATTCGAAAATTTACTGTACCTTGGGGGGCAAATGATACTATCTCATGATTCAAGGCTTTGCTGATTTTTGATAATGTTTCTGTACTTATATTCTGTTCACCATTCTCAATTCTTGCAATAACACTTTGTGTTGTGTCTATTTTGTCTGCCAATTCTGTCTGTGTCATGCCTTGATCCTCTCTGATTTTACTAATAATATTTCCAAGTTTATGTAAGGGATTGTTTTGTGAATTTGATTTCTTCATAATTGAAAGTATAGCATATATGCTATATAGTACAAGTCATTGAAAATGTTGATAAATAAAGTTATCATACACTTGTATGAAATTTTTCTCACAGAAAATTGGAATAGATTTGGGAACATCCAATACCTTGGTATTTATTCCTGGTAAGGGCATTGTGCTTAATGAACCTTCAGTGGTTGCAGTATCTGAACAAAACAAAAAAGTATTAGCTGTGGGTAATGATGCAAAAGAAATGATAGGCAGAACTCCTGATAGTATTATTGCTTATCGTCCTATGCGCGATGGGGTTATAGCTGACTACAGAGTTACAGAAGCAATGCTTAGATACTTTATTAACAAAGCTCTTGGCGCTTGGAATATATTTAAGCCAGAGGTTATGGTCTCAGTCCCTGCAGGTATCACTTCAACAGAGCGTCGTGCTGTTATCGAAGCTGCAATTCGTGCTGGAGCCAAGAATGCTTATGTTGTAAAGGAGCCTATATTAGCAGCTATTGGCGCTGGAATTCCCATCCACGAAGCCAAAGGACATATGGTGGTTGATATAGGTGGTGGTACTACAGATGTCGCTGTGATCTCATTGGGAGGAATCGTAGCATCAACTTCAGTAAAATGTGCTGGCAATAGGCTGGATTCTGCAATCGCTGATTATATAAAGAAGACTTTCAATCTTGCTATCGGAGACAAAACTGCTGAAGAAATAAAAATTAAAATTGGTTCGGCTATTCCGCTCGAAGAAGAAATAGCTATGCAAGTAAGAGGTAGAGATTTCGTTTCGGGTTTACCTAGATCTACTGAAGTAAAGACAAATGAAGTAGTGAAAGCTATTAGTAAAGAATTAAGAGATATGATCAAAGCTATCAAAGATGTTTTGCAAGAGACTCCTCCCGAACTCGCTGCAGATATTATTGATCAAGGAATAATTATGACAGGAGGATCTTCTACACTTCGTAATTTCCCAGAACTTGTATTTCGTCGAACGGGTGTGAAAGCAAGATTGGCAGATGAAGCTATACTCTGTGTAGTAAAGGGTACAGGAATTGCTCTAGATCACTTGGATACATATAAAAAGAGTATTATAAGTAAGAGGTAAGGCACATTACCTCTAGCTATTGACACTATTCTATAAATGGTGTACTATTATACACAGATGATTGTGCAATCATCAGCCTAAATGAAGTACAGAGCTCTACCACAATGGTACGCTTTGTCTCGCCAAGTCGAGCATTAGGATAACTGCACATTCGGAGAACGTCGACATGAAAGCGATTAAGAATTACCTTTGGAATCTTGCTATCTTTCTCACTACACCAGTATTGTTGTTGGTGACTGAGATGCTTGGCATTTCAGTTCCCAACTATCCTTCGGCGGTAAGGGAGTATAGCCGGTCAATGTACCAAAGGGCGAACGTTGTGTTCGTCATGTTTGTACAGTTAATTGTGATATTCCTTGCTATCCCAGATGTGAGGGTAGCAACGGTTGTATCCTCACTTATTTTTATTGTCTTTATAAGTTTGTTTACTCCACAAGTTCTTCTCTCTTACGAGACATGGAACTGGTGGAAGTTAGCATCTTTTCAAAGACAGTTACATCATTACAAGTCTCGAGGTTATGAAAATAGTGATGTAGCCAAACTCACTGAGAATTTCCTCACTAGGGAAGTAGTAACCACTGATATGTATGGTTACTACGCTTGGGATCGATTTAACCATCTGTTCCATCTCTTCCGTACTCTTGAGTATTGGATGCGGCCGAGGAAAGAGTTATTCAAAATATCTGGAATAGATGATCTTGGGGTGGATGATTAATTCCCATACACCTCGCAAGGCGCCTCTCGACTTCGGTCGGAGGCGCTTTTCTATTTTTAAAAACAAAAAAC
>CAZVVX010000021.1:0-7024 GCA_964631035.1 uncultured Candidatus Saccharibacteria bacterium
CGAACCATTCCTGTAGGGTTGAATTGAGTAGCACGAGTACGGTTAGAATAACCGCCCGCGACCATTGAACCTCTCTTTGTTATTGCACATACTTTAGCCATAGTGATAGACATGCTATCATAAGTAATATAATAAGCAAGAGCATGGAAGGATTAACTATAATTATAACCATAATAGTATTGATTATGTCGGTCGTAATTCATGAATTATCGCATGGTTATATGGCTGATATATTGGGTGATCCTACACCTAGATTACAAGGTAGATTAACATTAAATCCTTTAAAGCATCTTGATATGTTCGGTTCTGTTTTAGTACCTATTATTACTTCTTTATCTGGGTTTACATTTGGCTGGGCAAAACCCGTTGAGTGGAATCCTTATAATGTTAAGAATAAGAGAATCGGAGAACTCTTGATCTCAATCGCAGGTCCTGGTTCAAATATATTGATTGCATTGGTATTTGGTTTGATTATTAGATTTGCCGGAGATTCACTGAGTGCTTCATTTATAAGTATTTCTTTATATATAGTAGTAATAAATATAGTTTTAGCTGTGTTTAATCTTACTCCTCTCCCACCACTTGATGGATCTAAGATTCTTTTCTCTCTTTTACCTCTTAGATATAACTGGATTAGGGAAATGTTAGAAGCATATTCAATATTTTTCTTTTTATTGCTGGTCTTCTTTGTTTGGAGATTTGTAGAGCCAATAATTCCTTTGATACTTAAGGCGATTGTGGGGTGATATATTTAAATTATACAAAGACAAACTTCTCTAATTTTTTTGTTCTGAAGTCTATATTCTCAACATATGTAGAGTCTGCTTTACTATTTAATACTTTTAGTATTTGACTCCCTTGTTCTGATACATGAACAATTTGTTCTTCATGACTATCGAGCTTTTTATTCACTTCTACTAATTCACCCTTAATACCTGTAATTTCACTCTTAATACCAGTAATTTCACTTTTAATACCAGTAATTTCACCCTTAATATCAGTAATTTCGACATTTATTACTTTAATTTCATCTTTAATACCTACAATCTCACCATTAACACCGCTAATATCACTTTTTATACCAGTAATCTCTTCAGTCAAATAAGCTATCTGCTCTTCGTGAGCATCTAATTTCTCGTAGAGTTCATTTTTAAATTTTGTAAAGTATTTAGGTTCTTGATCATTCATATTTTATTTTTTTATTAGAATTAATAATTTTTTAATGTTGGGTACTTACATTAGTAGATATTATATTTCAAGGAAAAAATAAAACAAGAAAATTTACCATTCAGAAACAGAAAGAGTTTTGTTGTCAAAGAAAATTTGACTATTAATTAATATAGGTATAATTTAGTTTTTGGAAGCACAGGAGTGGATAGCCCAATCGGATCCTTGGGCAAGACATTGTGGTTGGGTTAGAGGTTCGAATCCTCACTGTGATAGTGGTTATTGTTGGATCTCGGTAAAATAGTGATCTAGGGAGTTTTTGAGACTGTGGGTGAATTAGTTGCTCGGAGCCCTCGAGTGGCGACTTCACTTACCGAGTTAAATAAACGACAATGAAAAACCTAGAAACTGGGATAGATAATAATCACATTCCAAAAGCACTCTCGAAAGGGAGTGCTTTCTTGCTTAGCATTTGCCTTTTTATTTAATTATGGTAAAGTACTTCCACGATTAAAAATCGGTAGGGAAATGAGTAACCGCTAGGTGAAAAAGTCAATTCTCTACAATTATTAGACAAATAAATAAAGAATGCCAACAATAAACCAGCTTATTAAAAGCGGCAGAAAGACTTTCGTTAGAAAGACAAAGTCAATCGCGCTTACAAGAAGTTTCAATACAATTAAGAATCGTCCTAACTTTTTCCCATCTCCATTCAAAAGAGGTGTATGTATAAAAGTTACAACAAAGACTCCAAAGAAACCTAACTCAGCTATCAGAAAGATTGCCAGAGTAAGACTATCAAATGGTATGGAAGTTACAGCTTACATTCCTGGAGAAGGACACAATCTACAAGAACACTCAGTTGTTCTTCTAAGAGGTGGTCGTGTAAAGGACGTAGGACTAAGATATACAGTAGTTAGAGGAGTATTAGATGCAGCAGGAGTAGAGAAGAGACGAAAGGGTCGAAGTCAATACGGTAACAAGAGACCAAAGGCTGCCAAGGTTTAATCTTAATAAAAAAATACCATGAGAAGAAAAATAAAGAATAAATATCCAGTTAAGCCAGAGCCAGTTTTTGAAAGTCTAAAAGTAGCTAAGCTTATCAACTATGTAATGGAATCTGGTAAAAAAAGCGTAGCTAGAAAAGTAGTTTATGATTGTTTTGATCTATTAAAGGAAAGAGCAAAAGTCGAGAATCCAATAGAAGTTTTTGAAACTGCACTAAAGAATACTGCACCAGCAATGGAAGTACGTTCAAGAAGAGTTGGAGGTGCTAACTATCAAGTTCCAAGAGAAGTAAGACCAGAAAGACAAAGATATTTATCAATGAAATGGATTGTTGAAGCTGCAAGATCAAAGAAAGGCAAGCCAATGGCTGAGAAATTAGCTGATGAGATTATTTCTGCATCAAAGAACGAAGGTGAGGCAGTTAAGAAGAGAGAGAATACTCATAAGATGGCTGAAGCTAACAAGGCATTCGCTCACTTTGCTTGGTAATTGTTTTTGAATCTATTTTATTAATTAATAATTTTTGTAATTTATGCAAAGAGACTACCCATTAGAGAAAGTTCGTAATTTCGGTATCATTGCCCACATTGACGCAGGTAAGACTACTACTTCAGAGAGAATTCTGTATTACACAGGAATGATTCACAAAATCGGTGAGGTTCATGATGGTGAGACAACTACTGACTGGATGGAACAGGAAAGAGAGAGAGGTATTACTATTACCGCAGCTGCTATTACTTGTTTCTGGAATCCTTCATATATGCCAAAGGATGATGTTTCAAAGAAGGTTAGATTTAACGTTATTGATACCCCAGGTCACATTGACTTCACAGTAGAAGTTAAGAGATCACTTAGAGTACTAGACGGTGCTGTTGTGGTATTTGACGGAGTAGCAGGAGTAGAGCCACAATCTGAGACAAACTGGAGATATGCAGATGAGAGCAATGTGCCAAGACTATGTTTCATTAACAAAATGGACAGAATGGGTGCTTCATTTGAGAGATCATATCAATCAATACTTGATAGATTGAACAAGAAAGCGGTTAGATTTCAAATTCCAATAGGAACAGAAGGAGATCATTGTGGAGTCGTAGATCTTCTAAAGATGAAGGCTTACTATTTCGAAGGAGAGAAGGGTATAAATATAATAGAGAAAGAAATTCCAGAGAATTTGCTAGCCGATGCCAAGAAATACCATGCAGAATTAATAGAGAAATGTGTAGAACACAATGATGTTCTAATGCAACAATATCTTGATGGTAAAGAGATTGCTACTGATGTACTTAAGGCAGAAATTAGAAAATTAGTTATTGAAAATAAGATTTTCCCAGTATTTACTGGATCAGCATTGAAGAATGTTGGTGTTCAGCTAGTTCTGGATGCTGTTGTTGATTATTTACCTGCCCCAACAGATATTAAAGCTGTGAAGGGAACTGATCCAAATACAGGAGAAGAAATATTAAGAAAACCATCAGACGAAGAACCATTTGCTGCATTAGCTTTCAAACTTCAGAATGATCCATTCGTAGGACAATTAACATTCTTCCGTGTATATTCTGGAACCATTGAATCTGGAACTTATATTTACAACTCTACAACAGGTAAGAAAGAAAGACTTGGACGTATAGTTAGACTACAAGCTGATAAGAGAGAGGAGGTAAAGAAAGTCTTCGCAGGAGAGATCGCAGCCGCAGTAGGTCTAAAGGATGCTCTAACATCTCATACATTCTGTGATGAGAATAACCCAATAGTTCTAGAAGCTATTAAATTCCTAGAGCCAGTGGTATCTCTAAGAGTAGAGCCAAAGACAAAGGCAGATCAAGAGAAAATGGGTATGGCACTTAGAAAATTAGCAAATGAGGATCCTACATTTAAGATTTCTTCAAATAATGAAACAGGCGAGACTATTATTTCAGGTATGGGTGAATTACACCTAGATATTATGGTTGATCGTATGAAGAGAGAGTTCGGTGTTGAGACAAATGTTGGCAAGCCACAAGTAGCTTACCGAGAGACAATCCTTGGAACTGCAGAAGCTGAGCATAAGTATATCAAGCAATCAGGAGGTAAGGGTCAATACGGTCACGTAAAGATCACTATCAAGCCTATGGAGAAGCTTGCAGAAGGTGAGAAAGTTCCAAAGAATGTTAGTAGATATGATGATTTTGAATTTATTAACTCAATTAAGGGAGGTGTTATTCCACAAGAATTCATTCCAGCAGTAGAGAAAGGAGTACATGAGGCAATGGATAGAGGAATTGTGGCTGGATTTAGAATGGTAAATGTGAGTTGTGAACTAACATTCGGTTCATATCATGATGTGGACTCATCAGAAATAGCTTATAAGATTGCAGGATCACAGGCATTCCAAGAAGCCGCGAAGAGAGCAAAGCCAGTTATTCTTGAGCCAATTATGAAGTTGGAAGTTCTTTTCCCTGATAAATTCATGGGAGATATAACAGGAAGTATTTCATCTAAGAGAGGAACAATAGAGGAAATGACAGAAAGAGGTCAATCAAAGGTTCTACATGCTATGGTTCCACTATCAGAAATGTTCGGATATACAACTCAATTAAGATCAATGACATCAGGACAGGGCTCAGCTACAATGGAATTTGATCATTATGAAGTAGTTCCAAAGAACGTAGAAGCATCAATAGTAGAAGCAAGGAAATAGCATTGGGGATAACTAGGTTTGTATAATCTGATTTTGATTATATAATGTATCCACTACCAAGGAAGGTGTCTCGCTAAGTCGAGCACCTTCTTTGCTTGGTAAATTATTAAAATTAAAAAATAAAAATGTTTGGAATACACTTTAAGCATGTTTTAGTTCTAACTCTTCTGGCTGGTATTGCATATACATTACCGCAAGTTAGAGATGGTCTTTCTGAGTCTTTCTCTAGCATATATGTGCAAAATCAAGCAGCTCTTTTTAATTTCCCTAATAATAATTTTCAAAATAGTTATGGTAATAGAATGATGAATAATCAAGTAAATACCAATACTAATAATGAAGATTTCAAAAGACCACCTCAAGCTCAAGTTCCAGCTATAGGTGTTGGGGAGATGAGGAAAATGATTATTGTTCCTGAAGAAATAGTACGTGTTCTAGTTAAAGAAGGAGTAATTCCACAAGACAAAGCTGTTCTTGCAGTAAAAATCCTGAAGGAAAGACTATTTAATAATCAACCAATGCCTCCGCAACAACAAGGAGCAAGTACCACTAGACCAAATGCAATAAGGGTACAATATGATACAAATCGTTACTATATCAAGACTTTTGAGTCACAAAAAAGTCCAAGTGAAATCAAGGAAAATTTAGTACCAAGTATACAACTGGATAACTAATCTTTTACAGATGTTATTTTGGGTTTATAATAAAGACCAGTTAAGCTGGTTTTTATTATTTATTATTTAATTTATGAAAAATATTATTAAAGTTTCTGTTTCAATATTTGTAATTTTTGCAGTTTTGTTTGGTTTTGGAATTCATAATGCAAATGCGCAGACTGTAACCTCGAGTGTATCTGCAGGCAAGATACTCATCAGTTCCCCTAAGACCGAGGTTGAATGGCAAATTGGTTCAACTCAAACCATAACTTGGGATTTGATAGGAGATCTCTCTCAAGAATATCTAGATGGTAATGTAACTTTGGGTTTGATTAGAAAAGATAAACCAGATTCTAATTATGATTTCGCCTTTGTAAAACCAAGAGTATTCATAGGTGGAAATAATAATGAATGTACATTTGAGGGTCGTGATGCACAATTAAATTACGGTCCTTGTATAAAAATAAAAGATAAAAGGATTGAAGTAAGTTTATCAGATAACATTATTCCTGGAGATTATAGATTAGGTATATGGTGTAGTAAATCAGAGTCTATACCCTGTGGATCAACATTTGGTCCAGATGCTATATCAAATCATTTTGTTAAGATCAGGTACTCAGAAGAGTATCCAAGATTATGGATAAAAAGAATAGCACCATCTAAAAAATATGTATTACCAGGATCTACTAAGGCTAAACTAGCTGAATATGAATTAGATGCTTCTGCATCAAAATACGATGTAAGATTACCTTCTTTGATGATTACAACTGATGCATCAAAGAAAATATCAAACTGCCAACTATATGAGAGTGATACATTAATTGGGTATGGTAGAACAGGAACAAGTAATCCAAATGGTCAGCATGAATTTGTTATTGATAAAAGTTATAAGATTAAAAAAGGTACCAATGTAAGGATTTCAGTTAAATGTGATATAGATTCTAATATTTTGTCTGGAAATGATAAAGATAGAAGATATATTGTTAATTGGATGCCTACAATTTCACAGCAACAAGTAAGTTCAATTAATGATAAGGGTGAACCTTCTTATGGAATCTTGGGTTTCAAGGATAATTTATATTATGAGACCATAGCTCTTTCGAATCCATTTGTGGTTATAATATCAAATACATCTGATGATAATGGTACAAAAAATATAGACACCCCATGTTTCACTTTCAATAGTGACCTATCCTACGGAGCAGAGAACAAAGATGTTGATTATCTAGTCAAAGCTCTAATTAAAGAGGGATCAATAAGAAATCCTAACAATCTTACAATTAAAAGTGAGAAATTTGATGAATCAGTCGTAACTGGTGTGGTAGCATTTCAAGGTAAATATGGAATACCACAAACAGGGTATGTAGGACCTCTTACAAGAGCAAAATTAAATAATTTATATAGTAATTGTAATCAAAATGAGAATATTTTTGCTACATTAAAACTTATTAGTCCAAATGGTGAGTTATATAATGTTGGCTCAAGAGTTCCAATCTCATGGAATCACAATGGTAAT
>CAZVVX010000021.1:7124-8546 GCA_964631035.1 uncultured Candidatus Saccharibacteria bacterium
TGAGTTATATAATGTTGGCTCAAGAGTTCCAATCTCATGGAATCACAATGGTAATCTAAAGAGTCTAACTATAGATATTATGTCTGCAGATGGTCAGAAAACTTTAGTATCACAATCTTATAATGAGAATCCAGGAAGATATTCTTTCTTAGTAGCTACAGGAACACCAGAGGGTAAGTATATGGTGAGGGTAAGGACAAATAATTATTCAGCAAGCAATTATTTCTATGTGGGTAGTACAACATCTGCTATAACTTTAAGTGTAAAAGATGGTAAATATACTAAGGATAGTACATATCTATTAAATCTTTCATTTGAGGGTGGTACTTATGCAAGACCAGTGGCAAAGTGGGTATTAGAAACCCCTTGTCTTGATGGTCAGCTTAGTGTAATGACAGTTCCTGGAGAAGCATGTGGAACATTTACAATGAGTAGCTCAAATAATAATGGTAATGTGATTAATAAAGAATTTGCTTATAAAAACAACTCTTTATTAAATAAAATCATCACTTTAACATTAAAGGGCTATGACAGTGGTAATGCACTAATTGGTACTTCACAGAAGACAATTCAAATACCAGTTAATACTAATGGTCAAATATCATGGTCACAAGTTACATTATTAAGTCCAAACTCAAATCAGACATTTACCCCAGGACAGCAAGTTGGTGTATCATGGATGACTACAAAGGGAACTTTCAGTCTTAATTCAGATAGTAAGACAGATATTTATTTATTGAAAGGAAACTCTGTAGTATATAAAGTTGAAAATACTACAAATGATGGATTTGAGCTAATTAATCTGCCAAAAGATTTATTAGTCGGTAAAGATTATAAGTTTAGTGTAACAGTTTGGTCAAAATCGCCAGTTGGAGGACAAAGCGATGATAGTGATAGTTACTTATCTATTCTTGTAGCTACATCAACTAATTCAGTATCAAATTCAACAACAACCCCAAACATCTCTAAAGCTCAAATATCTGGTTCATGTGTCATGAATGCACCATCAGGTTATGCCATTACTTCAGGTAAATTAAGATTTAATAATAAGGAATACTCATTTAATGGTGGTGGTGGATCATATCTACCAGATAATAGAGTAATACCAGTATATCTATATATGCCAAGAGAGGGTTATATAGCAAGTTATGCATATATAAATTCACCAGTAAATGTGGGATCTGGAACAACTACAGCATTGAAGATTGCGACAATAGTTACAGGAGATAAAGGGGTTATAAGAAATATTTATAATCTAAATCCACTATGTCAAAGCTATACAAATATCAAAGCTGAAGCAACATCAGTACCTGTAACTAATCCAACAATAAAAGTCATAAGTCCAAATGGTGGAGAAGTATGGCAAATAGGTAAGACATATGAATTTAGATGGAGTTCAAGTGGAATAGATAAGGTAATGAT
>CAZVVX010000022.1:0-6982 GCA_964631035.1 uncultured Candidatus Saccharibacteria bacterium
GAATTATATGGAAGTTCAAACTATTTCAGAAAAGAATTTAGCTTTTATAGATGGGCAAAATCTCCACTTGGGTACAAAGGAAAGTGGATGGAAGGTTGATTTTGTTAAGTTTAGAATCTATTTAAAAGATAAATATAAGGTCGAAGAAGCTTATTATTTTATGGGTTATAATTATAATGAGCAAAATGACTTATATAACAATATTAGAAATGCTGGTTTCACCTTAATCTTTAGAGAGCATGGTCAGGATTTATTAACAAAGAAAAAGGGCAATGTCGATTCTGATATAATTTTTGAAATAATGAAAAATTTAATCGATAATAATTCATTCAATAAAATAATCATTATTTCTGGAGATGGTGATTATAAAAGAGTAATTGACTACTTAATTAAAAAAGATAGATTTCACAAGATACTTTTTCCAAATAAAAAATATGCTTCATCATTATATTTCTACCTGAAATCCAAATCCTTCGATTATTTGGAGAATATTAGAAGCTATATTGAGAGGCCTAGAAATGAAAAAGGGTCCTAAGGCACTAACACCTTTCGGATCCTTTCTCGTATGAATACATGAGCTATAATATCAAATAATTAATCATCATGCAACAAATCTTCACAGAACAATACAAACGCCTTAATAAGGCCCAAAAGGACGCAGTAGACACTATAGAGGGTCCAGTGATGGTTATAGCAGGTCCAGGAACAGGTAAAACCTCAATTCTAACCCTGAGAATTGCCAATATCCTAGATAAGACAGATACATCACCAGAGAATATCTTAGCCCTAACTTTCACTGAGTCAGGCGTGTTCGCTATGAGGAAGAAGTTGCTTGAACTTATAGGTACATCTGCATATAAGGTAAATATAAATACATTTCATGGATTTTGTAATGAAACAATAAAGCAATTTCCAGAAAGATTTCCAAGAATAATAGGTTCAACATCAATAACTGAAATTGAACAAATCACAATTATGGAAAAGATAATTGAGAATAATGATTTCTCAATAATAAAACCTTTTGGTGATATTTTCTATTATATTAAGCCCGCATTAAGTGAAATAAAAAATCTAAAGAAAGATGATATAAGTCCAGAGAAATTCCAAGGATTAATTAAAAAGCAGGAATCAGATTTTGAGGAAATTCCTGAGAAAATTCATATAAAAGGTGCTCACAAGGGCAAAATGAAAGGGGAATTTATTAAATTAAAAGAGAAAATTGAGAAGAATAAGGAATTGTGTAGATTATATGCAGAGTACGAAAAGTCTTTGATAAAAGAGAAATTCTATGATTTTGAGGATATGATAGTGGAAGTAGTAAGAACACTTAGAAAAGATAATGATTTATTATTGATACTTCAGGAAAGTTATCAATATATTCTTGCTGATGAACATCAAGATGCCAATAATATTCAGAATGCAATATTAGAATTATTATCTAATTTTCACTCAAATCCAAATCTGTTTATTGTCGGTGATGAGAAGCAAGCAATATATAAATTCCAAGGCGCATCTTTAGATAACTTTCTTTATTTCAAAAGAATATATAAAAATGCAAAATTAATTAATCTTGAAGATAATTATCGCTCAAATCAAACAATTCTCGATGCCTCACATTCACTAATTGAGAACAATAAAAAGATCGAAAATCAAGAAAGAATAAAATTACAATCAAAAACTAAAACTGATAAAGAGCCGATACATATTTATGAACTTTCAAATCCTGGAGAAGAATATAATTTTATAATACAGGATATTGAAAATAAAATTAAATCTGGTATTTCTGCAGGCGAAATCGTTGTTCTATTTAGAGAGAATAGAGATGTATTTCCTTTAGCAAAATTATTTAGCAAAACATCAATCCCATATATTATTGAATCAGATGATGATATTTTAAAAAATGAAAATATAAGGAAATTATTAATCATATTTGAATGCATACAGGATTTATCAAATGAAGAGAAATTGGCCAAAGTATTATTTATTGATTTTTTCAAACTTAATATAATTGAAATATATAAAGCAATTACAGACTCAAGACAAAACAAAATTGCTCTTATAGATATTGCTCTTGAGAAATTCCCAGATCTCGTACACAAGTTATCTTCTTGGTCTAGTAAGTCAAAGAACATTTCTTTTTTGGATTTATTTAGTTTGATTGTTAGGGAATCTGGATATATTGACTATATACTTTCTGAGCATGATTCCTTGGATAAAATGGTCGTATTGGAATCATTTTTTAATGAAATAAAGAAATTAGTTGGATCTAAAGGAGAATATTTCTTAACAGATTTTATTGTACATTTGGAAAGAGTTAGAGAACATGGAATATCAACAAGAATTGGAAAAGACACTAATGTGAATGATTCAGTTAGACTAATGACAGCACACAGATCAAAAGGTTTAGAATTTGATATTGTCTATATTATTGGAGCAAATGATGGTCATTGGGGAAATAAGACAAGAAGGAAATATTTCTCTACGAATGCTTCTATTGAAGATAATAGTATTGATGATGAAAGAAGATTATTCTATGTTGCTATTACTCGTGCAAGAAAATTAGTTAATATTAGTTATACAAAAATTAGTAATGATAATAGAGAATTATTACCCTCACAATTCATTTCAGAAATTTCTCCCGAATATAAAAAAGAAATAATGTATAAGGTCAAGAATAAAATAAGTAATTTTTCAGAATCTATAACACATTTAGATCATGAAATTAAGAACAAAAAATATTTGCAGGAATTATTTATTGAGCAAGGACTTTCGGTAACAGCTCTGAATAATTATCTCAAATGTCCATGGGAATATTTTTTTAAGAATTTGATTAGATTACCGATGTCACAGACAAAGCATCAAATGTATGGTACTGCAATTCATAATACACTACAAATTTTCTTTAATAAATATAAAGAAGAGCAAGATTTAACAGAAAAGGAATTGCTAGATTTATTTGAGTTTAATTTAAAAAAGACTTTACTATCATCCTCAGATTTAAAGGATAGTTTGATTAAGGGTAAAGAAACATTAATTCAATATTATAAAAAATACAAGAACATTTGGAATCGTAATTTAATCACTGAGTACAATATAAGAGGCGTGCATCTTAATACAGGTAAATTTGATTTATTGTTGAAGGGTAATATTGATAAAATTGAATTTTATAATGAAAGAGAAGTAAATGTTGTTGATTACAAAACAGGCAAAAAGAAATCCGAGAACAAGGACAATTATAGAAGGCAAGTTATTTTCTATAAATTATTATTAGATCTAGATGATAAAAAGAAATACATTATGAAGTCAGGTGAATTGGATTTTATTGAAACACAAAAAAAGGAAGTTATTGACGTTGCAGATAATGATATAGAAGAATTAAAGAAATTAATATCAGAAAAAGCTAATGAAATCTATTCATTAGCTTTCTGGGATAAAAATTGTGATGATAAAGAATGTGAATTCTGTAAACTTAGTACTAGCTTAGTAGGTAAAGAGTAAGTCTATAGTTGCCTTAACAGTCTCTATAGGTAATGCACCACCCATAAGTATCATTTTGGAATCCGAACTAAGTCTTATAGGATATTCACCTTGAGAATTTTTGTATGGCTCATAAATCTGCATTAATTTCTCTTTGATTGATGCAGGGAATGCTTTGTCCAATACTATTATGCTTGAAGGAGTACCCTGAATACCAATATTAATTCCGTCAGTAAAGTTCGATTCAACTTTTTCCTTGAATTTCTCTGTAGCTAGACAATTATTGAAATCAGTAACATTAATACCGGAATATTCTGCTATTTTAGGTAATTCTTTAGGGTCTAGACCTTTAGGATTCTGACCTGTAACTGATGGTGTTACTTCATAAAGTCTGTTTGTGAATTTCCAGAATTTCTCATTGCCACCCAGAGATCCTGCACATTCCATGGCTTGTGCTTCACGACCTGCATTTGGGTGTAATACGAAACCCGTAGCATCTGGTTTGTCTAATGTGTAATGTCTATATGCCCAAGCTACATTGCCAGTTGTTCCGTATTCACTCATTATCTTCCTCATTGTATTGTGGAATACTTTGCAGAAAGGACATGAAGGGTCAGAATATTCAATAATTTTGACCTTTGCGTTTGGATTACCAATTATATAATCTGACTCGGTAAGTGGCTTAACTTGTGTTTCAAAAGAATCAGCTACTGTAGCTGTTTGCTTTGGTATTGATGGAGATTTTGTCCAGATAATTGCAACAGCTATGATTGCTCCTGCTATGACTATTGCTGTAGGTATATTTAGTGGACTTGTCCTTGTTTCTTGTGTTGATTCCATACTATGTTATGCTTTATCTTAATAATATAAATAAGTATATCACATGGTACTAACATTCATAGCAATTGGAGCATTCATTTCAACATTTATAGGGGGATTATTGGCTTTAAGATTTAGAGATAAATTACATCTAGTTCTTGGTTTCAGTGCTGGTGCTATTATTGGAGTGGCATTTTTTGATTTATTACCTGAAGCAATAGAGCTTGCAGAATCTGTATATGATATTTCAACAATAACTGCATGTGTAGCTCTTGGCTTTGTTATTTTTATGATTATTGATAGATTTGTTGCACCTCATCATCATGGCGATGATCATTGCGAGAATGAAAGTCATAGAGGAAAATTGGGGGCTGGTAGTCTGTCGTTTCATAGTTTATTGGATGGACTTGCAATTGGTCTAGCATTTCAAGTATCAGTATCAGTTGGAATTATTGTTACTGTCGCAGTTCTTGTTCATGACTTTTCTGATGGTATTAATACTGTTGGATTGATTCTTAAGAATGGTGGTAATAAAAGACAGGCATTAAAGTGGCTAACAGTTGATGCTGTGGCTCCAATTATTGGTATAATCATTTCACTATTTTTGAACTTTTCAGAATCAATGTTGGGTATAGTACTTTCACTTTTTTGTGGTTTCTTCTTGTATCTTGGTGCAAGTGATTTATTACCAGAGAGTCATCATCAGCATCCAACATTATGGACTACATTTATGACTGTATTAGGCGTAGCAACTTTATATTTGGCTATTACTATTGCTGGAGTTTAAATCTAGAAGGGTAAAGTGAAATTCATAACATTTTCTTCTGCTTTTTCCCAGTTTTTAACATCTAATTTTATATCCTTTATTTCTCCATTTAGTCCAAGATCTTTGTATTTTAATTTACCATTCTTGATAGCATAATCATAAATATCTTTGGTAATCTTTACATCATCAATACAGTATTTGATTATTTTATCTATTTGCCCTTCTTTCCACCAGGTCACTGCTTCAAGTCCATGCCCACTTTTTTTGATACCCAAAGTTGCTTCAGCTATTGTGTCTAGCTTAATTCTTCTGCCTAAGGATTTCTTAACTTCTGCCAATAGATCTAGACTCTTTATCTTTGTTAAGTCTCCCGAATAGTACTTGTTTAATAGAGGAATATCGAAATGATCTCCATTGAATGTAATTAACATATCAGCTTGTTCAATAATAGGCCATAGTTTAGGGAAATCCTCTTGTAAATAACTAGAATACTCATTGGTCTGTGAGTCATGTATGCATACAACAGAAATATCTAAAGCTGTAGATTCTGTTGAACCTACATCTTGGAATATATTTCTTGTTTCAACATCAAATGTGATCTTGCGCATTTAATTTACAAATTCATTCTCTTGACCAGTCTTTAGATTTTTGATTTTTAATTTACCTGATTTGACTTCTTCTTCTCCAATACAGATTACATTTGGAATATTCATTTTGTCGGCATTCTTGATCTGATCACCAATCTTTCTGAATGAGAAATCAATTGCCACTTTCTTGCCCTTATTTCTAATACTTTGTGCTAAATCCTGTGCGAATCCGACAACATCTTTGTTTAATAGGCATAAGTATATATCTGCTGGTGATGGCTTGTTGTCCTTACTAATCTTGCCATATGTTTCCATCAAATCTCTAGCAACCACATCTCCAGCGCCGAATCCGAATGCTGG
Organism: uncultured Candidatus Saccharibacteria bacterium; assembly: GCA_964631035.1. GTDB lineage: Bacteria > Patescibacteriota > Minisyncoccia > Phycocordibacterales > PALSA-1337 > CAIOGI01. The sequence goes on from CAZVVX010000022.1 coordinate 6,010, forward strand.
AACTTTCTCTCCACCAAATAGGGAAAGCAAATCATCATATCTACCTCCACCAAATACAGATCTTCTATTAAGTGGATTTTTGTCAAAAACTTCAAAAACTATTCCAGTATAATAATCAAAACCTCTCATAAGTGTCTGATCAAAACGAGCGTTTGTAATACCTAATTTCTCTAGTGATTCTATTACTGATTTTATCTCTTTAAGTCCATCATGTTCTTCCTTGGTCTGCTGTAGATGATTTGTAAATTCTTCAAAATTATTAGAATAAATTAGGGTCAAAAACTGCTGACTCTTCTCATTTAATATTTCTTGAGCAAGTAATTCAAATGTATCCTTTGGCAATTTCTCTTTTTTGTCTATTAATTTTGAAAGTTTCTTGGCCTTGTCATCATCTAACTTGAATACATCTTTAGTGATGTAATTCATTAATTTTCTATTGTTTATTCTAATTTCAAAATCTGCAGGATTAAGTCCATAGGCAAGAGTAATGTCGTATGCCATCTGTATTATCTCTACTTCAGCTTGTAAATTATCAATTCCGAATATGTCTACATTCAACTGCCAGTGTTCTCTTAATCTTCCTCTCTGCGGTTGTTCGTATCGGAATAAGTTGGGAATGGAGAACCATCTAAGAGGGAAAGCCAATTCACGCTTTTTGCCTGCTACCATACGAGCAACTGTAGGTGTCATTTCCGGTCTTAATGTAACCTCTCTATCTCCTCGGTCCTTGAAAGTATATGTCTGCTCATTTACTATCTCTTCACCTGACTTTGCTCTATATAGATCTGCGGGTTCCAGAACAGAAGCACTGTATTCTTGATAGCCGTATTTCTCTACAACACCCTTCCAAATATCAAATATTTGGTTTTGAATTGCCATGTCTTCTGGATAAAAGTCGCGAACACCCTTGTATGAGTCTGTTGATAATTTCATGGTAGTATTGTAACAAAATTATGAGAAATGTCATTATTAC
>CAZVVX010000023.1:0-6945 GCA_964631035.1 uncultured Candidatus Saccharibacteria bacterium
CCAAAAAATAATCTTGCAAAACAGGCAATAACTAACTCAACAATAATTAAAAATCTAAATCAGTCACCACTATCAAATAATCCTTCTAATCCAATAAAGCAATTAACACTAGCAGAAAGGATTGATAATTACATTAATGAGCCTATGTATGACAGTTCTACAGACTTCGATTTTCAAAGTCCATCTTATAAAAATCTATTATTCGATTATTTAATAACCTTTATGCATAGAATTGCAGATGTAATAATTTCTCTGCCATCAATAGTTAATATTTAGTTAATATTAAAAAAACGAAATTATCCACAACTTTATATTGCAGTGAACGAATGTTCACTATATAATGTATGCATATTAAAATATTTAATTTAAATAAAATGAGTAAATTTAAATTAGCATACAATGTACAAAGAGAATTAAAAAAGTTAAATAATACAATTGATCTTAAGATCATAAAGGGTCTTCCATACAAGGCAGAGGCAAGGCGACATAGATTTCTTATGTCACAATTCAATAGCTTTGAAAGACAACCAAGCTTGAGTATTTTTAGAAAAACATTAAGTATTTTTACAAGTATTATATTATGATTGAGAATTATAAAAATAAAATTCTAGCATTCTACGATGGTAAAAAGAGAATGCCAAGCTATAGTGAGATTATGTCTTTAGTTGGCTTTAAGTCAAAAAATGCAGTTTACAAATTAGTTAATAAACTTATTGAAGCAAATATTCTCAGTAAAGATAGTACAGGTAAGTTAATTCCAAACAATATTTCTCCAGAGGTTAATCTATTGGGATTAGTTGAGGCAGGAATACCTACTGTTGCTGATGAATCAATACTTGATACACTTAATCTTGATTCATATTTGATTAGGGATAGAAGTTCTACATATTTACTTGAGGTTAAGGGTGATTCCATGATTGAAGAGGGTATAAAGGAGGGGGATTATGTAATAGTAGAGAGAACAAACAATCCTAAAGAGAATGATATTGTCATTGCTGAAGTTGATGGTGGTTGGACAATGAAATATTTCAAAAAAAAGGGTAATAAAGTATACCTAGAACCAGCCAATAAAAATTACAAGCCCATTTACCCAGAGAACGAGTTAAATGTCGTTGCAGTGGTGAAGGGTGTAATAAGAAAGTATTAGAATTTCTATAAACCCAGCAAATACTGGCATAATTCAATAAATATGCTAATATTCTGGCTATTATTAATAGTGTTTTCAATTAACAATATTTATTATGAATTCTTCAGTTATATTTGCAATTGTAAGTTCAGTTATAGCTTTGATATACGGCTTTATTTTAATATTAAATATTATCAAAAAGCCAACAGGTAACGATAGAATGAGAGAAATAGCACATGCTATTCAAGAGGGTGCAAAGGCATATCTAAACAGACAATATAAGACTATTGCGATAATTGCAGTAATTCTATTTTTTGTTATATGGGGAACACTAGGACTTGAGACATCATTAGGATTCTTGGTTGGTGCATTATTCTCAGCACTTGCTGGATATATTGGTATGAATGTGTCTGTAAGAACAAATATTCGCACAGCAGAGGCAGCTAGAAATGGTCTAAGTCAAGCACTAACACTTGCATTTAATGGAGGTGCTGTTACAGGTCTATTGGTTGTTGGTCTAGCATTATTAGGAGTAACTGGATTCTATGCAATAACTCAGAATGTAGATTCATTGATAGGTCTTGCGTTCGGTTCAAGCTTGATCTCTGTCTTTGCTAGACTTGGTGGAGGTATATTCACAAAGGCTGCAGATGTAGGAACAGATCTAGTGGGTAAGGTTGAGGCGAATATTCCAGAGGATGATCCAAGGAATCCAGGAGTTATTGCTGATAATGTAGGAGATAATGTTGGTGATTGTGCTGGTATGGCTGCGGACTTGTTTGAGACATATGCTGTTACAACCATAGCAGCTATGATGCTTGCGGTGGTTACATTTGGTGCGGATAATATTCAGGCTGTTATGTACCCACTAGTATTAGGTGGTGTTGCCATCATCTGTTCAATAATAGGAACATGGTTTGTAAGACTTGGTAAATCAAAAGACATAATGGGTGCTATGTACAAGGGACTTGTTGTCGCTGCTATTCTTTCTGCGGTAGGATTCTTCTTTGTAACAAGATTTATGATGGATACAAATGGATTGTATACTATTTACGAATTATACGGTTCAGCCATTGTCGGCCTTCTTGTTACAGGTGCACTTGTACTTATTACAGAATACTATACTTCAACAAAGTATAAGCCAGTACAGTCAATCGCTCACGCATCAAATTCAGGACATGGTACAAATATCATTCAAGGTCTAGCTATTTCAATGAAGTCAACTGCTTGGCCCCTTGTTACTATAGTTATAGGTATACTTGTTACATATCATTTAGCAGGACTATACGGAATCGCTGTTGCAGCTATGAGTATGCTCTCAATGGCGGGTATTATAGTGGCTATTGATGCTTATGGACCAATCACAGACAATGCAGGAGGTATTGCAGAGATGTCTAATCTACCAAAGGAAGTCAGGGATATTACAGATCCACTAGATGCAGTTGGTAATACAACAAAGGCAGTTACAAAGGGTTATGCCATCGGTTCAGCAGGATTCGCTGCGCTTGTACTGTTCGCATCATATACACAAGAGACAAATGGTCTAAAGTTCGAATTAGGTGACCCACTTGTAATTGTCGGTCTATTTATTGGAGGTTTACTACCATATTATTTCGCTGCTCTTTCAATGGAGAGTGTAGGTAAGGCTGCAGGACAAGTTGTAGAAGAAGTCAGAAGACAGTTTAGAGAAATAAAGGGAATAATGGATGGAAGTGCAAAGCCAGATTATGCTAAGTGCGTTGATATTGTGACTTCAGCAGCTATTAAGCAGATGATAGTTCCTGCTTTGATTCCAGTTCTAGCACCTATAATTGTCGGATTTTTTCTTGGACCAGTTGCTCTTGGAGGACTTCTAGTGGGTTCAATAGTTACAGGATTGTTCGTAGCTATCTCAATGACCTCAGGAGGAGGTGCATGGGACAATGCCAAGAAGCATATCGAGCAAGGTAATCATGGTGGCAAGGGTAGTGATGCTCATAAGGCTGCAGTTACAGGTGATACTGTAGGAGATCCATACAAGGATACAGCAGGACCAGCTATAAACCCTATGATTAAGATTCTAAATATAGTTGCTCTACTTATTATTTCTTTCCTAATATAATTTATTCTATTATTATAATCATGTAATTTTATAAATAACATGATAAAAGCGATAAATTTTGCATTGTGGGTATTGGGTGCAGCATTCATACTTCCTTGCGTATTTATTTCAAGTGTAATATATCCAAAGTGGGAGAAATGGGGTGAAGATTTCTAGAGTTGGTAAATTGTGATAATATAATCAAATAATGAATTATCAGTCAAAATATTATCAGTCATTTAAGATTGGACTATTTTTAGCTCTACGTGATATCAAAAAGGCCAATAAATGGACTACATTACTCATTGTTGTAGTTATGGTTCTTACTTTTCTAAATCTTATTGTTATAAGCGGTATTCTTGTTGGTCTTATAGAAGGATCTACTGATGCCAATAGATACAGATATACTGGTGATGTTATAGTCTCTGTTTTACCAAAGAAAACCTATATAGAGAGAAGTGCTCCAATTATAGAATTGATCAAAAGTCAAGATTATGTTGAAAGTGTTTCAGCAAGATATGCAGAGGGTGTAAGAATAGAGGCAAATTATAAGAATAGAACTAGATTAAGTGATCAAGTGGATAATGCTGCGGGACTTGTTGCCGGTATAAATCCACTAGAAGAAGATAAAACAACAAATTTATCAAAGTATTTAGTTGAAGGTGAATATCTTGATGAAAATGATACTGATAAGATATTAATTGGCGCTAATTTGCTTTACAAATATACACCTATTGAATCTCCAGGATTCTCTACTCTTAAAAATGTTGAACTAGGTTCAAAAGTCAGATTGGTTATTGCTGGTAAAACAAAAGAGGTAACAATAAAGGGCATCATAAAGAGTAAGGTTGATGTTGATATGAGAGTAATAATGCTTGATACAGAATTAAAGAAAATAATCGGCAGAGGAGATAATAATGTTGATGAAATATCAGTAATACTAAAACCAGATGTAGATCCAATGAAGCTCAAGGATTTACTAGTCGCTGAGGGTTATAATAGATTTGCATTGATTCAGACATGGGAGGAAGCTCAGCCAAAATTCTTAAATGATATAAAGGCAACATTTGGATTATTGGGAAATCTAATTGGTTCCATCGGTCTGGCTGTAGCTGCCATCACTATTTTTATTATTATTTTCGTAAATGCTATTACTAGAAGAAGATTTATTGGAATTTTGAAGGGTATTGGTATCAGATCTTTAGCTATTGAGTTCTCATATGTAATTCAGTCACTTTTCTATGCATTATGTGGAATTATTATCGGTAGTATTGTTGTATTCTTTTTCCTAAAACCTTTTATAGCAGCGCATCCGATAAATTTCCCATTTAGTGATGGTATATTGGTAGCAACGTTTAGTGGTACTCTTATACGAGCCATTATTTTATTTATAGCAACTCTGATAGCTGGTTATATTCCAGCTAGAATTGTTGTAAAACAGAATACCCTCGATGCAATTCTTGGAAGATAATTTATATGATAAAGACACATAATTTAACAAAAAAATATAAAAGTGGAACAGTAGAATTAACTGCTCTTAATAATGTATCTCTTGAAATGAAAGAAGGAGAGTTCCTAGCTATTACAGGTCGATCTGGCTCAGGTAAAAGTACATTATTGTATCAATTAGGATTACTTGATAGGCCAACATCTGGTTCTGTAATAATAGATGGCAAGGATGTATTATCTATGAATGAAGAAGAAAGAACATTTCTAAGATTGTCAGAATTAGGATATGTATTTCAGGATTATGCTATTCTTCCATCTCTTACTAGTTTGGAAAATGTTATGCTCCCGCTTCTTATGCTTGGAGTTGAGACTAAACATGCCAAAACAAAAGCAGAATATGCTCTTGATAAGGTTGGTCTTGCAGACAAATTAAAGAATTATCCTTCTCAGCTTTCTGGTGGGCAACAGCAGAGAGTAGCCATTGCTCGTGCTATTGCTCATGAACCAAAGATTATTTTTGCAGATGAACCGACTGCAAATCTAGATAGTGAGACATCAGAGATGGTTCTAGAAGCTTTTATAAAACTACACAAGGATGGGCAGACAATTATGATGGTAACGCATGAGAAAGACTATGCAGCTCTTACAGATAGAGTTATTGAGCTATCAGATGGTAAAATAATCAACGACTTTAGAGTTAAAAATACATAAATAAGCCCAATGATTGCTCCGACGATTTTTATTATATTTGGTATCACTGGTGATCTTGCTGGACGCAAGCTTCTTCCCGCATTATTAAATTTGTATGTAAAAAATAATTTACCAAAGAAATTTGCCATTGTTGGATTCTCAAGAAGACCATTTACACGTGAGGATTTCAGACAATTTATTCGTACACATATGAAAGTAAAACCAGGACAGTATAAAGAAGAGGATGTAAAACATTTTATTGATCATATGTATTATGAACAAGGTAACTTTGATAATCCCCAATCATATGCGCAATTGTCACAAAGATTAAAATTAATAGATGATAATTTTGGACAATGTTCAAACAAACTATTTCACCTTTCAATACCACCTTCACTTTATGAATCTATTTTTGATCATTTAGCTAATTCCGGCCTAACCATTCCTTGTGGTGGTGATGAAGGTTGGACAAGGGTTTTGGTTGAGAAGCCATTTGGTAATGATGTAGAGACTGCAAAAAATTTAGACAAAAAACTCGGTCAACTTTTCAATGAAAATCAAATATTCCGGATTGACCATTATTTAGCAAAGGAAGCATTACAGAATATTATGGCTTTTCGTTTTGCTAATTCTCTATTTGAACCACTATGGAATCATCATCATATTGATAAGGTTCATATAAAATTACTGGAGAAAATTGGCATGGAAGGTAGGGGTGCTACTTATGATTATATCGGTGCATTGAAAGACGTGGGCCAAAATCATATTCTTCAAATGTTAGCTTTGGTGGCAATGGAGAATCCGGACTCATTTGATGCATCTGATATTAGAAATGCAAGAGCACATATTCTCAAGCATTTAAGACCTATGACAACTAGGAATATAAATCAATTTGCAGTCAGGGGTCAATACGAGGGTTATAAGTCAGAAGTTGGTGTTAGAGAGCATACTCAGACTGAGACATATTTCAGACTTGAAACATACATTGATACTTCAAGATGGAAAAATGTACCATTTTATTTGGAAAGCGGTAAATCGCTCTATGAGACCAAAACTGAAATAGATATTTATTTCAAAAATGAAGTGGAAGATAGACAAAATATCTTAACCTTTAGAATTCAGCCAGATGAGGGAATTAAGATTCGCTTCTGGGTCAAGACTCCGGGATTTGATATGAAGGTTGAGCCAAAAACAATGAAATTTAAATATGCTGATTTTCAGTCTTTGTCGGTTCTTCCTGATGCTTATGAGAAGGTTCTTTTTGATGCTATTATGGGCGATCAAACTCTCTTTACAAGCACTGATGAGGTACTGTATGCTTGGAAGTACATTTCAACGGTTATATCGTCATGGAATGCTGTTCCACTTACAATTTATAAGAAAGGTTCACAAGAAATAATTTAATTTTTATGTTTCAAAATTTTTTACTTAAAACAATGCTAAAGAGGCAAATGAAAAATGTTCCTAGTGAACAGCAAGAGCAGATATTTGCAATGATTGAGAAGAATCCTGATTTTTTTATGAAAATAGCCGAGGAAGCTCAAGAGAAAATAAAGGGCGGAATGTCACAACAAGATGCAATGATGGCAGTGATGAAGGC
>CAZVVX010000024.1:0-1781 GCA_964631035.1 uncultured Candidatus Saccharibacteria bacterium
TTTTGAAATATTCCCTAAATTCTGCTCTTTTTCTCTTTACAAAATCCAATGCACCCTTTTCTTTGTCTTCAGGAAGAACAGTAAAGTAAATAGTTGCATTGTTACTTCTTTCAGACAAAGTTACATCCGTAACTGTTAATATTGAAGTATAATTAGACTCTTTCTGGAGGAAAAGGGCAGCAGCTTCTCTAATTATATCTTTTAGTTTTTGATCTCTTGAACTACTCATTTTACTTTATTGAATTAATTTTCTCTATAGTTACAAAACCTTGAACTTTGTCACCTTGTGCTATTTCTATCTTTGACTCTATCATACAGCCGAATTCATAACCCTCTCTAACTTCGTCAGTTTTAACCTTCTGCTGTTGCAACTCTTTTATTTTACCTCTGCCGATCTCTACATCTCTTCTTAGAATTTTAACCTCTGAACCTACTACCAAACTTCCAGATTGAACCTTGCCACCAAGTATTTGTTTATCTTTATTTTTACTAAATACTGCAAGTATCTTTGCTAGACCAGACACTTCATCAATGTATTCTTTTGGAATTTTTGAGGTAACAATATCCTTAAGATATGCAATTAGATTGTAGATTATATCAAATGTTTTTACCTGAATATTATTTCTTTCTATTATGCCACTAGCTTTTGAATCGGCTTTTGTATTGAAGCTCAGAATTATGATATTCGGATCACTCTGTGCAGTTTTTACATCATTCTCATTTATATCCCCAATACTTTCTGAAACTATTTTGACTCCGACCTTATCATTTTTAATCTTAGCTAATTCATATTTTATTCCTTCAAGACTTCCTATTACATCTGCTTTTATTATTATCGGTATTATTACAGTTGTGTCATTGTCATCCTTTTTGATTGACTGAGTAACTTTTGTTTTTAAATTGATTTTGAATTGACTAGCTATCTCTTCTGCGTCTTTTTTATTATCACAGGTTATAAAATTTGCACCAACTCTTGGTATTTTGTCAAAACCTATTACTCTTACAGGACTTGAGAATGTTGCTGATTTTATTGATTTACCTTGATAGTCCTCTAGAATTCTTACAGGTGATATTGCATCTTCAACTACTACATACATTCCACTTTTAATTGTGCCGTTTTTAATTAAAAGGGTGGCTGATATGCCTTTTTTGCTATCTCTTTTTGCTTCAATTATTGATCCTTCTGCATTAACCTCTGTATTTGCTTTTAGATCTTGCATGTCTGTAACCAAAAGAATCATATCTAATAATTCTGGAACCCCATCACCTTTTAGTGCAGAGATTGGTACAACGGGTATATCACCACCATAACCTTCTACATATATTTCATTCTCAGCTAAACTTTGTTTTGTAAGCTCAATATTTGCGCTAGGTCTATCAATTTTATTTATTGCTACTATATATGGAATCTTCTCGGTTAGAATGCATTTCAATGCTTCAAGTGTTTGTGGCTTAACCCCGTCCTCTGCTGATACTACTAGAATTGCTACATCTGCTGAATGTGCTCCTCTTTCTCTTATACTGCAGAATGCTTCATGGCCAGGTGTGTCTAGGAAAGTTATTTTGCCTTGTTTGCCATCACTAGTGATGTGTTCAACTTCATATGCTCCTAGATGCTGAGTAATACCTCCTGCTTCACCGGCAACTATATTTGCTTTCCTTATGTAGTCTAGAAGGGTAGATTTACCATGATCAATATGACCCATAATAACAACTACAGGTGGACGCTTAATAACACCTGTTGCATTCGGTGTACTAGTGTTACTTTTTGTTGTGCTTTT
>CAZVVX010000024.1:1881-6572 GCA_964631035.1 uncultured Candidatus Saccharibacteria bacterium
TTACTTTTGCCAAATTAGTTCAGTGGCAGAACACTACTTTCGTAAAGTAGGAACGTGAGTCCGATTCTCACATTTGGCTCACAGAATAATTAACATGGATTCAAAACATAATACTCAAAAAAGAATAGAAGAAATAGAATCAGCAATGCAGGCGCCAGACTTCTGGTCTAATTCCAATAAAGCTCAAGCTATGATCAAGGAACTACAAGATCTTAAGGATGCGCTTCTTGGTATTGGTAAATTTGATAAAGGCAATGCTATTATGACTATTTTCTCTGGAGCGGGAGGGGACGATGCAGAAGACTTCTCAGCCATTCTATATAGAATGTATAGAAAATTTGCAGAAAGAAATGGTTGGGGAATGGAATTGATTCATAGTAATGAGAATGATCATGGCGGATATAGAAATATAACAGTTGAATTTGTTGGTAAGGGTGTATACGGAATATTAAAGAATGAGAGTGGAGTACATCGTCTGGTTAGAATTTCTCCCTTTAATGCGAAACAATTGCGCCACACTTCTTTCTCAATGGTTGAGGTAATACCAAAATTTGAAAAGACAAATAGTTCTGATATTGAAATTCCGGAAAAGGATTTAGACATTTCAATCGCCAAGTCAGGTGGTCCAGGAGGTCAGAATGTTAACAAGAGAGAGACAGCCGTTAGAATTGTACATAAGCCCACTGGATTGTCAGTTCATGTAACATCAGAAAGATCACAAGCTCAGAATAAGGAGAAGGCAATGGATATTCTAAAGGGTAAACTTTTTAAAAAGATGGAAGAAGAAAGAATTGCAAAAGAAAAGGGGATGTATATAAGCAAAACCACATCAATAGAATGGGGCAATCAGATTCGCTCTTATGTTTTCCATCCATACAAAATGGTGAAAGATCACAGAACAAATGTTGAGACTTCTCAGGTAGAGAAAGTACTTGAAGGTGAATTAGAAGAATTTATTGAAGCTGAGAAGGATATGGTATAATAATTTTTATGATTTATTTTGATAAGGTTTCAAAGATATATCCAGACGATTCAGTAGCGCTAGACCAAGTTAGTTTTGGAGTTGAACCAAATGAATTTATCACTATTGTTGGTCATTCTGGAGCAGGCAAAACTACCCTTATAAAAATGCTTATTGCAGAGGATAGACCTAGTGATGGAGCTGTATTCTTTGAGTCTGCAAATATTCATAAGCTCAAAAAGGGAGAGATGAATAAGCTCAGAAGAAGAATTGGTACTGTATTTCAGGATTTTAGACTGATTCCAAACAAGACAGCATATGAGAATATCGCTTTTGCTATGGAAGCGGCTGGTAGAACTGATGCAGAGATTGCTTCGGATGTGCCACATGTATTGGAACTTGTTGATCTTGGTAATAAAATATGGAATTTCCCACATGAACTCTCTGGTGGAGAGAAGCAGAGAGTAGCGATAGCTAGAGCAATAGTTACACAACCTGATATAATTATTGCTGATGAGCCAACTGGTAACCTAGATCCTATTAATACATTTGAGATTATTAAGATTTTACAGAAGATTCACAATCTTGGAACTACAGTTCTGCTGACTACACATAATAAGGGTGTTGTTGATGAGGTAAATGGTAGGGTGATCACAATGGAAAAAGGTAAAATTATTCGTGATGATAAAGAAGGTAAATATATACTATGATATTCACACATTTTAAAAGAATAATTAAATCTGGTTTTATAAATTTTTGGAGAAATGGATTCTTGTCATTCTCTGCTATTGTTGTTATAACACTTTCACTTGTAGTATTTGGAGCATTAATATTTGGCTCGGCATTTGGTAGGGCACTGATCGCTGAAGTTAAGAATAAAGTTGATATTAATGTATATTTTGTTCTTGATGCAGAGGAGACTGATATTCTTTCACTTAAAAAGACAATAGAGAATCTGCCAGAAGTTGATAAGGTTGAATATATTTCAAGAACTCAAGCTTTGACAGATTTTAGAAATAAATGGAAAGATAATACTCTCATTCTTCAAGGTCTTGATGAAATAGGTGACAATCCTTTTCCCGCAGTTTTAAATATTAAGGCAAAGGAGCCATCCCAGTATGCAGGTATAGCACACTTTCTAGATAGCAAGAATTCATCAAATAAAGACGGTGTAAGTATATTAGAGAAAGTAAATTACAATCAAAATAAATTAATAATTGAAAGATTAGGAAGAATTATTCCTGCAATAGAGAAAGTCGGATCTATTATTGCCTTGATACTTATTCTAGTCGCAGTGATAATTACCCTTAATACTATTAGATTGATTATTTTCACTGCAAAAGACGAAATATCAGTTATGAGATTGGTTGGTGCATCAAATTTCTATATCAGAGGCCCATTTGTTGTGTCAGGAATTATGTATGGTATTTTCTCATCTGTATTGACGCTTGTGATTCTAGGCGCATTTGCTTATTACAGTGATTTATTGATTTTAAAATTAGCAGGTGTACAAGGTGCAAAGGATTTTGAATTATTGGTAAATATCTTCTCTTCATATTTCATTGATAATTTCGCACAGATATTTGGCTTGATAGTTGGTTCAGGAATAGTGCTAGGAGCTATATCTAGTTATATCGCTGTAAAGAGATATTTGAGATTTTAAAAAAGAAGAATGGCCGACATATTGTCGGCCATTTCTGTGTCTGGTGAATCTCAAGGATTAACTGCGGTTGGGTTAGTAAACACCAATGTTCTTGGGATCCAGAATTGACATTCAATGACCACATTGTGATCAAGCATCATTGCTGAGCAATCCTCCCCCGGCCTATTGGCATCCACATCTATGATGCCTCGAATAATGTGTGGTATTCTATTTTGCGCATCACCCCTCTCGATAGATGAAATCCTCAAACGTGTATGGGATTGTTCATGCCCGTCCTCTAGATCCTTCAGACGCCACACAGCCATTTGAGTGTTTGCCCCTAAATAGGTGCAATATTGCTCAATTGATGGTTGTGATAGAATCTCAAGGTATGGCTGGTTTTTGAGATATGTATGATCAGACATCTTTTATCCTCTATTTGAATGTTCCAAAACTAAATTATCAATATTTATGGTATGTGTCAATAGTGCGTATTAATTTCAATAATAAGAGATATTTGAGATTTTAATTGTGTTTGATACAATGGTTTTTATGAAAGATAAAAACCAGAAAGGAAATCATAAATATATTTTTGTTGTAGGAGGTGTAATGTCAGGAGTTGGTAAGGGAATAGCTACTTCATCCATTGGTACTATTCTAGAAGGTAAGGGATATAAGGTAAATTTGGTCAAAGTTGATCCATATTTAAATGTTGATGCAGGAACAATGAACCCCACCGAACATGGTGAGGTTTTCGTTTTAAATTCTGGTTTAGAGACAGATCAGGATATGGGAAATTATGAAAGATTTCTAAATCATGATCTTACTAATGATGATTATATGACTAGTGGAATGATCTATAAGCATGTGATTGATAAAGAGAGAGCTCTTGAATACAAAGGTAAATGTGTTGATTCTGATAATGTGCGTGAAGAGATAGTAAGAAGAATAGAACATTCTGCCAAATTAAATAATAGCGATATTTCTATTGTTGAGATCGGAGGAACTATTGGTGACTATCAGAATATCATGTTCATTGAAGCTGCTCGTGTGCTTAAGTTGCGTCATCCTAAAGATGTGATTTTTATTATGGTTTCTTTCCTTCCAATTCCCAATAAGATTGGTGAAATGAAATCAAAACCAACACAGAATGCTATTAAACAACTTAATTCTTGTGGTGTTCAAGCTGATTTCATCATTGCAAGAAGTGAAGTTCCTATTGATGAAAAAAGGAAAGAAAAATTAGCTTTTACATGTAATATTTTGAAAGAGAATGTTATTGCAGCACCCGATATAGATAGTATTTATGATGTACCAATTAATTTTGAAAAGGATAAACTCGGCGATACACTTTTAAAATCTTTAAATTTAAAAAAGAAAAAGAGTACTGGCATAGTTGAGTGGACTAAATTTGCCAATGCTATAAAGAATGGTAAAAAAGAAGTGAATATCGCTATTGTTGGTAAATATTTTAATACTGGGGATTTTGTCTTAACTGATGCGTATCTTTCAGTATTAGAGGCAATCAAGTATTCTGCTTGTTCGCAAGGTGCAAAAGCAAAGATTAGTACTATCAATGCAATAGATTTTGAAAAATCAAATCCAGATTATTCTATTTTAGATAAATACGATGGAATTCTTGTTCCAGGAGGATTCGGAGAGACAGGAATAGAAGGTAAATTAAATGTAATTAAATATGCCAGAGAAAATAAGATTCCATATTTTGGCCTTTGTTATGGTATGCAACTTATGACCATTGAGTATGCTAGAAATGTACTTGGTCTAGTTGGAGCTCATACTGCAGAGATAAATCCAAAATCACAACATATTATTATTGATATTATGCCAGATCAAAAGAGGAAATTATTAGAGAAGGATTATGGTGGAAGTATGAGATTGGGTCGTTATGAAGCTAGATTAAAAAAGGGCACAATAGCTCGTGAAGCATATGGCAAGGATGTAATCTTTGAAAGACATAGACATCGTTATGAGGTAAATCCTGAATATGTAAAGAGTTTAGAAGATGCTGGACTTGTTTTCTCTGGTGTATCTCCCGATCACAAATTATGTGAAATAGCAGAATTGCCT
>CAZVVX010000025.1:0-6353 GCA_964631035.1 uncultured Candidatus Saccharibacteria bacterium
TTATTAATATCCCAACCATATTGCGGATACTTCTTGGCCCATTTCCTCATTTCCCTATCCCTCAGAACCTTGGCACAGATAGAAGCTAGAGCTATTACCATTTCTTTCTCATCACCTTTTATAATAGTCTCTTGATTTTTGTATTCTTCTGGAGCTTTCAAACCACCATCAAGCAAAACTCTACAATCATCTGCTTTTATTTTTAATTTTGAAAGGGAAATTCTGAGAGCGTTCTTGATAGCAAATGACAGTCCTTTATTGTCTATCACTTTCTCACTTTGAAATGTAACTGCATAATTTATTAGTCTTAATTTCTGGGCTTTTTTAATTTCACCGAACCACATTTCCCTTCTTTCTTCTGAAATCTGCTTAGACTCTTTAACTCCCTTAAAATACTTTTTTGATTCTGGTTTAAGGAAAACGAAAGCACCAACAGCAACAGGACCTGCAATAGGCCCACGGCCAACTTCATCTATGCCGATTAGGTATTTGATTTTTAATCTTTCCCTTGACATCATCTTTGGCTTTGCTATAATTTAACTCTTCGCAGCATCCATTTGGATGGTCTGTGCGTCCCCCTCCATCAGGAGGGGATTATCTTTATAAAGAAACCTCTTTAATTCCAAAGCTACTTCTCTTATTTTTTCAGGGGAAAGAGAACCTATATATTTATGTAATCTGTTTTTTGAAATAGATCTTGATTGTTGAATAATAATCGCACTATCTCTATTAATTTCATTATTCTGACTAACATGACTGGGTGTAATTATTACTTTATATGGAGTTAACTTCGTATTTGATGATATTGGTATAACGAAAACCATATTTGATTGTTTTAAATATCTATCATCATTCTGAAAAACTAAAACTGGTCTAGCTTTATCAATTTCAGCTCCAATATTGGTTCCGAGATATGCATAATAAATATCACCCATTAATGCATGTGGTTTTCCTGATATTTCTCTTTTTTGATAGAAGTATAACTCATTTAGCTCAACCTTCTTATTAGTCCAGTTAAAAATATTTTTTATTTTTTGAATAAAAGGGTTACTTGTCTCTATTAATTTTTCCATAGTATTTAACATTTTTACAATTATCTCAGACAATACAGTTAACACAAGCAATATTCTTCATGACTTCTTAAGGATTTGGGGATAATGTGAAGCCTTGACTTAAAGTCAAAGATAGTATATCGTACTGTCTACATGACAAACATGAAATTCCAACTAAATAGAGGGGATTCACCAATTAATCAATTGGGCTATTGCGCTGTGTTAAAAATATTTAAATAATTAATAAATTAATTTGAATACCGAAAACACCGCGCAGAGCGGTGTTTTTAGTTCTTTATGTGATAGTTAGCTCTTAAACAATTCAACAATGAAAGTAAGGCAAAGATGAAAAAATGGAAAAACCCACTCCTCTACCTATTCAGTAAGGAATGGCAGTATTCACCAAACAAGATGAAGGTTATCTGCTTCTGGACAATGTTTATTATTGTCGAGTTGATTGAAACTTTTTTCTATCCCTTGGTTCTAGCAAGTATAATGGATACGATTCAAAAGGAAGGGATCAATCAAGGCAATCTGGGAAAATTATATTGGCTACTCAGCCTGATTGTCTTAAATGTACTAATAACATGGGCAATCCATGGACCCGCACGAGTAATGGAGCTTACGAATGCATTCAAGATTCGTGCGGGCTATCGTAAATATCTACTTAAGGGTGTGATTACTCTCCCAATGGGATGGCATACAGATCATCATTCAGGGGATACAATCGATAAGATTGATAAAGGCACAAGATCGATATACGAATTCTCAGAAGAATCCTACGACATAATATATTCCATCACTAGACTCATAGGTAGCTATTGTATGCTCGTATACTTTAGTCATTCTGCTGCATATATTGTGATTATTATGATCACGATTAGTGTACTCATAACTATGCAGTTTGATAAGGTATTAATCAAACAATACGCAACACTGAATCAAAGTGAGAATAAAATAGTCGAAAGTATCTTTGACAGAATTAGCAATATCACAACAGTGATTACGTTGCGTGTTGAGAAATTGGTTCTCGATATTATTTCCAAAAAGATAGACGAGCCATACGAACTATTTGTCCGTAACAATTGTCTAACTGAGACCAAGTGGTTTCTGACAAGTCTTTGTTGTTCAACAATGACAGTGTTAGTGCTTGGAATGTACTTTTGGCAAATCAGTGCAAGTGGACAGGCAGTACTCATTGGTAATATATATCTACTGATGAGATACCTTGATCGTATCAGCGATCTATTCTTCAAGTTCACGGGCAAATATGGAGATATACTCAAGCAACGCTCCAGGATTGCAAATTCTGAACTGCTATCAGATGAGTTCAAAGAAAGGAGTCTGACAAATCATGTTCTTCCAAAAGACTGGAAGGTGTTATCAGTAAGAGATCTCACCTTCTCATACTCAGAAGATAAGGATCAGGAAGCAAACATCAAGAATGCTTCAATTGAAATAGAGAGAGGCCAAAAGATCGCATTTGTTGGCAAAAGAGGAAGTGGGAAAACCACAACGCTCAAAATCATGCGGGATCTATATCCACCACAGATGCTAAAACTATACGTGGATGGGGTAATAATTCCACATGGGTTCGATGGGATTAGTCGGGCAATAACACTGATTCCTCAAACACCAGAAATCTTCGCTTCGACCATTGGTGATAACATCACCTTTGGTGAAGATATAGATTATAAGTTAATCAAAAAGTATACAGATATTGCATGCTTTACCGAAGTAGTTGATCGATTACCGAAAGGTCTCGAATCAACTACCAAAGAAAAAGGTGTGAATCTGTCAGGAGGTCAACAACAAGGCCTAGCACTAGCACGAGGACTATTAGCTTGCCGAGGAAGAGACATAATCCTTCTCGACGAGCCTACCAGTAGTCTAGACAAGTTGACGGAGCAACACGTGTATCAGAACATATTTGATGCATTTCCTGATAGGACCATTATATCTACTGTGCACGGACTTCATCTTCTTCCTCTTTTTGACATTACATATGTCTTTGATGAGGGAAGAATTGTCGGTAAAGGTACCGCAACCGAACTTCTACAGACTTGCCCGCAGTTTCAAAAGCTGTGGCGAGCTATGGAAAAAGTCTAAGAGAGACTTTCACAAACAAATCCCATCCACTCGAAAAGTCGGCTGGGATTTTCTTTTGCTTTTTCTGTATAATAGCAATATGTCCCGATTTATTCACCTACACACCCACAGCCACTATTCACTTCTTAATGCCCTACCAAAAATTGATGAGCTAGTAGATGAAGCCAAGAAATACAATATGCCTGCTGTTGCTCTGACTGATGCTGGCAATCTATACGGAGCAATAGAATTTTATAAAACATGCAAAAAGAAAGGTATAAAACCAATATTAGGGGTTGATTTTTATGTTGCAGTGCGCACTCGCAAGGACATGCAAGGAGGTATAGACAATCGCCGGACACGGCTCATAATGTTAGCAAAAAATTATGATGGGTACAAAAATCTAATAGGACTTGTAACTGATTCTCACTTTGAAGGATTCTATTACAAACCCCGCATAGATAAAGAATTAATAGAGAAATACAATCAGAATTTAATATGTATTGCACCTTCTTTCTCTAGTGACATTTCTCAAGCATTGAAAGCAAGAAATATTGAAAAAGCAAAAGATGCAATAGCATTTTACAAAAAGGTTTATGGCTCAGATAATTTCTTTCTTGAAATCACACGTCATCCAGAAATAGAAGGTCATGAGGGCTTAATGCAACAATTAATAAAATTAGCTAAAGAAACAAATACTCAAATAGTTGCAGGACATGATGTCTACTATTTACACACAGAAGATAGAACTGCAAGAGATACATTGATGCTCGTCAACACTTCTGGCGATATGTCGGATAGAAATAATGATAATGAAGATGAGGATTTCTCTTTCATTTCACCTGAGAGAGCCGAAGAATTATTTCGGGATATTCCAGAAGCAATAGATAATACTATAAAAATTGCAGATATGTGTAATTTAGAAATAACTTTAGGCAAATGGTATTTCCCTGACTTCAAGGTTGAAAGTGGACTTACTCATGATGAAGAATTAAAGAGATTGGCATATGAAGGAATAGAAATCAGAGGATTGAAACCCACCAAAGATGTAGTAGATCGTCTGGAATATGAATTAAAAGTTATTAAAGACAAAGGCTATGCTCAATACTTTTTGGTGGTATATGATTTATTAAGATATGCGCATGAGAATGGTATTCTTACAAATATTCGAGGATCAGTGGCAGGATCTTTAACTACATATTTAACCAAGATTACAAATGTAGATCCATTAGCTTACAAACTTCCCTTTGAGAGATTTCTAAACCCAGAGAGACCATCGGCCCCTGATATTGATATGGACTTTGCTGATAATAGGCGCGATGAAGTTATAGAATATACTCGTAAGAAATATGGTCATGATAAGGTAGCCCAGATTGGTACATTCGGTACAATGATGGCGAGAGGTGCTGTAAGAGATGTCGCTAGAGCTATGGGTTATCCCTATGACACCGCTGATAGAATTTCAAAACTCATTCCTATGGGCGCTCAAGGATTCCCTATGACTATTGATAGGGCTTTATCAGAAGTTGCTGAATTGAAAGAAATTTATGATAAAGAAGAAGATACAAAAAAAATAATAGACATGGCCAAAAAAATTGAAGGTTGTGCCAGACATATCTCCGTGCACGCTGCTGGAGTAGTTATTTCCCCAGATGCACTGACAGAACATGTACCATTGCAATACGATACCAAAAGCAAAGAAGGAGAAATTAAAAAAATAATTACACAGTATGATATGCATGCAGTAGGAGAAGATGGTGTAGGACTTCTAAAGTTTGACTTTCTTGGTATCAAAAATCTTTCAATACTAGCAGATGCTGTAGAGCGAGTAAAAAAGATAGAAGATATAGACATAGATATTGAAAATATTCCACTAGATGACAAAAAAACTTTTGAAATGTTAGCCAGAGGAGAGACTATTGGTCTATTTCAATTAAATGGAACTGGCATGACTAGATTCCTTGTTGAACTCAAACCTACAGTCATACATGACATAAATGCCATGGTGGCTCTTTATAGACCAGGTCCACTAGAATCCATTCCTCAATACATTGAGCGTAAGCATGATGCAAGTAAAATAGAATATCTTGATCCAAGAATGAAAGATATTCTTGATATGTCTTATGGAGTTATTACCTATCAGGACGATGTCATGATGATCGCAATCAAACTTGGAGGATATTCTTGGCTCGAAGCAGACAAATTGCGAAAGGCTATGGGTAAAAAGATTCCAAAGGAAATGGAAGAGCAGAAAGGTAAATTATTAGCCGGACTAGAAAAGAATGGTATGGCCAAGAAGAAAGCAAATGAATTGTGGAAATTGATTGAACCATTTGCTGCTTATGGATTTAATAAAGCCCACGCAGCAAGCTACGGTCGTGTTGCCTATCAGACCTCATATATGAAAGCTAATTACCCTGCTATTTATATGTCAGCAGTTCTAACAGCAGACTCTGGAGATGTAGAAAAGATTGCCGAAATAATCGGCGAATGTAAAAGAATGCAAATCCCAATTCTACCTCCAGATATAAACGAAAGCTTCAGTCAGTTCACTGTAGTTAAAGGTGATAAAGACACTATAAGATTCGGACTTGTAACAATCAAGAATTTCGGCCAAGGTATAGCCACCGCAATAATAGATGAGAGAAAAAAGAATGGTAAATACAAATCCCTTTCTGATTTCCTTGATAGAGTTAAGGATAGAAATTTAAATAAAAAATCTCTAGAAGCACTTATCAAATCTGGTGCTATGGATAGTCTAAATGTAGATCGAGGAATTCTACTTGGTAATATTGAGACATTACTCTCCCATAACAAGGAGAAGGAGAAACAACCAAGCAATCAAGATTCCCTCTTTGGTTTGATGACTGATCATTCATCAATACCAACTCTCAAATTAGCCGAAGTGCCAAATGCAAGTATGCAAGAGAAATTAGCATGGGAAAAGGAGTTGCTTGGATTATATATTTCTGGTCATCCACTGGATAGATTCAGAGAGATTATTCAAAAAAGAGATATGGATATCAAAAAGGCAAAAGAAACATTGAAAGATGGCACAGAAGTCACACTTGCTTGCATCATAGAGGAGATCAAACCAATTAATACTAAAAAAGGCGATATGATGGCTTTTATCAAAGTTGCTGATTTCTCTGGCTCGCTTGAAACTGTAGTATTCCCTCGTACACTAGTAGAATTCAAGTCGGCTTTTGCTCC
>CAZVVX010000026.1:0-5982 GCA_964631035.1 uncultured Candidatus Saccharibacteria bacterium
CACGTTCTAGAAAACAAAGAAATACAAGGAATTAGCGACTTGAAGCGGTACCCGAAAGGGGAAGCTAACTAGTCCTCATTTTTATTTAAAATATGGCAAAAACATCAGTAAAAGCACGAGCAGCGAAGACACCTAAATTTAAATCAAGGGTAGTTAGACGCTGTTTCCGATGTGGAAGAAAGAATGGATATATGAGGGACTTTGATTTGTGTCGTATTTGTTTCCGAGAGTTCGCTAATGAAGGAGTTATTCCAGGAATAAAGAAATCATCATGGTAACAGACCCAATCGCAGATTTAATAATAAGAATTAAGAACGCTAGTGATGCTGGTAAGGCCTCAGTAACAGTTCCATATTCTGCTCTAAAGGAGAATATAGCTCATACCTTGGTTAAGGGAGGTTATATTGCTTCAGTTGAGGTAAAGGGCAAGAAGATTGATAAGACATTAGAGATTGTACTTGCATATATCGGTAGTGAACCAAGAGTTCATGGTATTGATAGAATTTCAAAACCATCAAGACGCCTATATCAGAAGTCAAAGGACATAAGAATGTTCAAGAGTGGATTTGGTAATATAGTATTCTCAACACCACAAGGAATACTTTTAGATGCAGATGCAAAGAAGCTTAAGGTCGGAGGTGAGATTTTATTTAAGATCTGGTAACAAAAATATTATGTCAAGAATAGCTAAAAAACCTATAACAATACCAGAGAAGACAGATGTAACATATACAGCTGGTGTTCTAACTGTGAAAGGTCCATTAGGAGAGATTAAAAAGACATTAAGACCAGAGATAAATGTCGCTATTGCTAACAATGAGATTACACTTACTCCTTCAAGACAATCACTAGATGTACTAGCATTGTGGGGAACATATGCTTCTCACATTAGAAATATGTTCGAGGGCGTACACAAGTCATTCGAGAAGAAGTTAATAGTAGAAGGTATTGGATTTAAGTCAGATGTAAAGGGTAAGGAAATTCACCTTGCTCTAGGTTTCTCACATCCAGTAGTAAGAACAATTCCAGATGGGTTAAAGGTTACTTCAGAGAAAAATGTTATTACAGTATCTGGTATTGATATAGAGAAAGTGGGACAATTTGTCGCTCAGATCAGAGCATTGAAGAAGCCTGAACCATATAAGGGTAAGGGAATTAGATATAGCGATGAGGTTATAAGACGAAAGCAAGGTAAGAAGTCTGTATAATAAATAATTTGTATGAATACAAGTAAACAAAAACAATTAAAAATTGCTAGAAGACACAATAGAATCAGATCAATTCTATCAGGTACTTCAGAGCGCCCAAGACTTTCAGTCTTTAAGTCAAACAAATTCATTTATGCTCAGATTATAGATGATACAAAGGGTCATACACTAGTTCAATCTTCTTCAGATGATGCAAAGAAAGTAGGTAGTGATATTGCAAAAAAGGCAAAAGCACTTAAGATTGTAAAAGTAGTATTTGATAGAGGGGGTTATCTTTATACAGGTAAGATAAAGGCCATAGCAGATTCTGCTAGAGAAGGAGGTCTTGAATTTTAAGATTTAAATAAATATGGAACCAGAAATAATTACAACAGAACAAAAGCCAATAGAAAGTAAACCTGTAGAGAAGGTTGCTGATAAGACTTTGGATAATAGAGCCCCAAGAGATAACAATCGTAGATCTGGCGGTAGAAGACCACAAAGATCAGATAAAGAAAGAGTAAAACCAGAATTTGATACAAAAATCATTTCAATAAGAAGAGTAACAAGAGTTGCTTCTGGAGGAAGAAGATTTACATTCTCTGTAGCGGTAGTATCTGGAGATAGAAAGGGTAGAGTAGGAGTTGGTCTTGGAAAATCTGGTGATACTTCACTTGCTATTGATAAGGCAACAAGAAATGCAAAGAAAAATATGATAAAGGTTACACTTTCTCCTGCTATGACAATTCCACACATGGTGGAGGCAAAGTATTCAAGTGCTAAGGTTATGCTTATGCCAGCAAGAGGAAGAGGAGTGGTAGCAGGAAGTTCAGTGAGAAATGTTATTGAGCTAGCTGGTATAAAGGATGTATGCGCCAAGCTTCTTTCTGGAAGTAAGAACAAGCTTAATATTGCTAGAGTAGCTATCAAAGCTCTTTCAAAACTTTCAAAGCATCCAAGAACAGGATTAGTAGCAGCAACAAAATAATTAAAATACTACTATGCAACTCCATAATTTAATCCCAAAAACAAAGAATAGGAAAACAATGACAGTCGGCCGAGGAGGTAAGAGAGGCAAGACTTCTGGACGTGGAACAAAGGGTCAGAATGCTCGTGCAGGACATAAGAAGCGACCAGAGTTAAGAGATTTTATCAAGAGAATTCCAAAGATGAGAGGTCGTGGTGTTAATTCTAATAAATCTATTAATGATAGATATATTCCAATAAATATTAAAGATATTGAGAAGGTATTTGATGCTGGATCACAGGTTAATCCTAGTACTTTAATTGAAAAGAAGCTTATTTCTACAATTGATGGTAAAATACCTGCAGTTAAGATCCTTGGTGCAGGTGATATTACTAAGAAATTACAATTTACTGGTTGTAAGGTGTCAGATCAGGCAAAGTTAAAGATTGAGAAAGTTGGCGGTTCAGTACAGTTATAATAGAATAAAAATATGAATGGATTTCTATCAAAAATAAGCATTGTTCTAAAAGATCAAACAATGCGCAAGAGAATTTTCTTTACAATAATTGCGCTAATTATATTTAGATTATTATCTGCAATTCCTGTTCCAGGAATTGATCTTGCTAGTTTGGAGAGATTACTTGCTGGTAATCAGTTTTTTGGCTTGCTAGACATATTCTCTGGAGGAGGTATATCTAGACTTTCTATAGTAATGCTTGGAGTAAGTCCATTTATTACCGCTTCTATTATTATGCAATTACTTGGAATGATGATTCCAAAGATGAAGGCTATGATGCAAGAAGAAGGGGAAATAGGTCGTCAGAAAATGTCACAGTATTCTCGATTGATTTCTGTACCACTTGCGGCTATTCAAGCGTTTGCCTTTATAAGTCTTTTCCAAAGTCAGAATGTTATACCAGAATTATCTGGACTTGCACTTTTGGTTAATGTCATAATAATTACTGCTGGTTCAGTATTATTGATGTGGTTGGGAGAGCTTATTTCAGAATTTGGTATTGGAAATGGAGTATCGTTGATTATATTCGCAGGTATAGTGGCTGTTCTACCTACTAGAATAATGCAATTTTTTGCAAGTTTTGATCCAGCACAATTACCAGCATATTTGCTATTCTTAGTAATATCACTTGTAGTTATTATAGGCGTTGTTGTTATTACAGAGGCTGAGAGATCAATCCCTGTAACCTATGCAAAACAAGTTAGAGGAAATAAAGTCTACGGAGGTGTATCAACATATTTACCATTACGTTTGAATCAAAGTGGTGTTATTCCAATCATATTTGCACTTTCCATTCTTCTTTTCCCTCAGATAATATTAAATGTTCTATCAAAGGTATCAAATCCAATGATTGCAGATACAGCAAGATCCATTTCTGATTTTCTAAATGCTCCTTGGCCACATGCAATAATCTACTTCTTATTAGTATTCATATTCACATACTTCTATACTGCTGTAACCTTTGATCCAAAGCAGATATCTGAGAATCTACAAAAGGGAGGAGCATTCATTCCTGGAGTTAGACCTGGAGAGTCTACTATGAATTATCTGGCTAAAGTTGTTACAAGAATAACTCTAGTCGGTGCTCTATTTCTAGGATTTATAGCCGTATTACCTCTAGGTATACAAGCTTTCACTGGAACTCAGACTCTTGCTATTGGTGGAACAGCATTATTGATCGTTGTATCAGTGGTATTGGATCTAATCAAAAAGATTGATGCTCAGGCCTCAATGCGTGAATACTAGAAATATGTTATTCTGATCCCATGGATCAAAAAGTATTTATTCTCATAGGTAGATCAGGATGTGGAAAGGGCACTCAAGGTGAACTTCTAGTTAAGTATTTAAAAGAAATAGATAATAGAAGAGATACATTGTATATTCAAAGTGGTGGAGAAATACGTGAATTTATAAAAGGTGATTCATTTACCCAAAGAATTTCAAATCAATATTATAAAGATGATAAATTACAGCCTGAATTTATTTCTGTATATATGTGGATCAATGTTCTAATAAATAATTTTGATGAATCTAAGCATTTAATATTTGACGGTACACCAAGAAGGAAGCATGAGGCAGGAGTATTAGATTCAGTATTTGATTTCTATTCACTAAAAAATCCAACAGTAATCAATATTGATGTTAGTGAAGAATGGGCCAAAGAGAAATTATCTGCAAGACACAGAATGGACGACAAGAAAGATGATATAGAGAAGAGATTGGCGTGGTATACAACAGATGTTGTCCCAGCTATTGAATTTTATAGAAATAATCCGAGGTATAATTTTATTTCAATTAATGGTGAAAGAGATATAGGTGAAATACACAAAGAGATAATTCAAAGAATATGATAACTATTAAGACAAAGGAGGATATAAAGAAATTAAGAGAAGGTGGCAAAAGACATGCAGAAATCCTTCATTTGCTAAAAGAAATGATAAGGCCAGGTATAAGTGCAAAGGATCTCGATGATGAGGCACATAGATTGATAATAGAGGGTGGTGATATTCCTGCTTTTTTGAACTATAAACCTAGAGGTGAATCCAGACCTTTTCCGGCTAGTCTTTGTGTATCTATCAATGATGAAATAGTGCATGGTATTCCAAATGAAAAAGAGAAGATTCTCAAAGAAGGTGACATTGTAACGATAGATCTTGGTTTAATACATGAAGGATTAATAACTGATGCAGCTATAACTGTTCCGGTTGGCAATATTGCTCCTGAACTAAACAAATTAATTGAAGTTACTAGAGATGCATTGTATGCAGGTATAAAAGCAGCTAAAGGGGGCAAGAGAGTAGGTGATATTAGTGTTGCTATTGAGAGATTGGCTGTGTCTGCAGGTTTTGGTGTTGTTGAAGAATTGTCTGGTCATGGTGTTGGTTATAGTGTTCATGAAGATCCATATGTACCAAATTATGGTGTAGCGGGTACAGGTGATGTGCTCAAACCTGGTATGGTATTGGCTATTGAACCAATATTTAATCTTGGTGATCATAGAACTCTTCTTGATAAAGACGGGTACACATACAGAACAAGAGATGGAAAGCCAAGTGCACATTTTGAGCATACGATTTTAATTACAAAAAGTGAGCCAGAAATATTAACTAAAATATAAATATATGAAAACATCACATCCAAAGAATGAAAGAACATTAGTAATAATAAAACCAGATGGTATTCAAAGAAGTTTGATTGGAGAAGTGATAAGAAGATATGAGAGAACAGGATTAAAGCTCACAGCTATCAAAATGTTGATACCAACAAAAGAAATGGTAGAGAAACATTATACTCTTGATCCAGAATGGAAATTAAAAACAGGTATAAAGAATCTTCAAGCATATAAAGACAAAGGTCTTACTCCACCTCATGATGATCCTATCAAACAATCAGATATGATATTAGAAAAATTAAAGAAATATCTAGCTAGTGGTCCTGTTATCGCTATGGTTTGGGAGGGTATGCATTCTGTTGCGATAGTGAGAAAGATAACTGGAGGCACAGAGCCACTTCTATCAGATGTTGGAACTATAAGAGGGGATTATGTTCTTGATTCATACAAAACCGCTGATGATGATTTGAGAGCTATTAGGAATATTGTTCATGCATCTGGTACAGTCAAAGAGGCAAATGATGAAATAAAGCTTTGGTTTAAGGATAGCGAAATTATGAAATATAATCATATTCAAGACAGAATTCTATACGATGTCAATCTAGACGGTATTCTTGATTAGAATATAATTATAGTAGGTTACAAGAGTATTAACTCTATAACTTTTAATTTGGGAGATCAACGAATCCTTGTGATTCAC
>CAZVVX010000027.1:0-5845 GCA_964631035.1 uncultured Candidatus Saccharibacteria bacterium
TTTCACCGTGGCATAAAGACTCCAGAAGACAAAGAGCGATTCCTAAATTTAAATTATAATGAGCAAATACATGACCCTTTTCTTCTAAAAGATGCCGAAAAAGCAGCTAAGAGAATAATTAAAGCGATTGAAAATAATGAGAAAATAGTAATTTATAGTGATTATGATGCAGATGGAATACCTGCTGGAGTTATTTATCACGATTTATTCAAGAAAATAGGATTCAAGAATTTTATAAATTATATACCTCATAGGCATGATGAGGGATTCGGACTAAATATAGATGCTGTAAATCAGTTCATAGAAGAGCAAGTAAATCTAATTATTACTTTGGATTGTGGCATTTCTGATAATGAGGCAGTAAAAGTAGCACAAGATAATGGAATAGACGTCATAATAACTGATCATCATGAACCACATGAGGTTCTGCCACCCGCATATGCGATAGTTGATCATAAACAGAAAGATTGTAATTATCCTGAGAAAATTCTTTGTGGTTCTGGTGTGGGATATAAGCTAATACAAGCAATTCTCAAAATTAATAGATTTAATCTGAAAGAAGGTCAAGAGAAATGGTTCTTAGACATGGTTGGTATTGCTACTCTATCTGATATGGTACCACTAGTGGGTGAGAATAGGATTTTCGCTAGTTATGGAATTACAGTTCTGCGTAGAAGTCCAAGAAAAGGCTTAGTGAGATTATTAAATCATTTAAAAATCAATCAAAGGTATTTAAATGAAGATGATATTGGGTTTATGATCACTCCGAGAATAAATGCGGCATCAAGAATGGGTGTTCCTATGGATGCGTTTCATTTACTTTCTACCGAAAGCGATGATGATGCTAATAAATTTACAGAACATTTGGACAGAATCAATAATGAAAGAAAAGGCACAGTCGCTTCTCTTGTAAAAGAAGTTAAAAAGATAATAAATGAAAGACATAAAGATAATCCAAGGAATGTAATTGTTGTTGGTAATCCAGAATGGAAGCCATCGCTCTTGGGGCTTGTTGCAAATACTTGTGCCGAGGAATTCGGCAAGCCCGCATTCATATGGGGTAGGGATGGAGATAACATCATCAAAGGTTCATGTAGATCAGGCGATACCGTAAGTGTAGTAGATATAATGAAGAATGTATCAGATGGAGTGATGATTCAATACGGTGGTCACTTCGCTTCCGGAGGCTTCGTCGTAAGTAATGAGGCAATACATCATTTTGAAGATCATCTTAATTCAGCTTTTGATAAATTAATTAAAGAGAATAATGATATTGAGCCAGATTATATTGATTATGAATTAGATTTGGATCAAGTGAATTGGGAGATCTATTCTCAAATTGAGAAATTGGCACCATTTGGTATCGGTAATGAAAAGCCATTATTTATTTTTAAAGATATAAAAATTGTTGGAATAAAGCATTTTGGTAAAGAGCAAAATCATTTGGAATTAAATTTTAAAAGCAAAAGGGGAAATAAAATCAATGCTATGGGATTTTTTATGAATTCAGGTAGTTTTGCAAAAGAAATAAATGTGGGGATGAATATAGATCTTGTTGCTACACTTGAAAAATCTATGTTTAGAGGCCGAGCAGAGCTAAGATTGAGAATTGTTGATATACTATAGAACATGAAAATTTCAATTTATACTGATGGATCTTCAAGAGGTAATCCAGGTCCTGGAGGATGGGGAGCTATTATATTAGATAATAATAATGTCAGGGAAATCGGAGGTAGAGAAGATATGACTACAAATAACAGAATGGAATTGGTGGCTTGTATTAAATCTTTAGAGAGTATTTCGACCACTTCAGCAATAGTTCTGTATTCAGATTCTCAGTATGTAATAAAGGGTATGACAGAATGGATAGATGGATGGCAGAGGAAGAATTGGAAAAATTCTCAGAAAAAAGACGTGTTGAACAGAGATCTATGGGAAAAAATGCTTGAAGTATCAAATGGTAAAAGTATTGAATGGAAATATGTTAAAGGTCATGCTGAAAATCCAGGAAATAATCGTTGTGATGAGATTGCAACAAGTTTTGCTGACAATGAACCTGCAAAATTGTACGAAGGATCCATTGACTCATATAGTATAAGAATTGTGTAACTCAAATCTTCATTAAATCTTAATAACTTCTTAAGCTTTTCTTAATAGTGGTTTTGCTATTGTAGGTAGATGAACAAAAAAATAAATATAATTATCATTTTGATTTTAATAGTAATTCTCATTTTTCGATTTTATTTTGCATTTAATATTGATAATACAGACTTAATAAAAAAATATTCAGGTCAAAATATTGAAATAAAAGGGATAATAATAAATGAACCACAAATAAAAGATTTCAATCAGACATTTAACGTTAAGACTGAAGAATTTATCACCAAGGTTACAACAGATAGATATATAGAATATAACTACGGTGATCGAATTATTTTAAAAGGTAAAATTGGTACTCCAAGAAATTTCCAAAGTAATGGTGGAAGAACATTTGACTATATTAATTTTCTATTAAAAGATGGAATTATTTTTGAAATGAAAAAACCTTCAATTAAATTTGAGGGTAAAAACGAGGGAAATTTTATTTCAAAAAATCTTTTTAAATTTAAACAAGCTTTCCTTTATAATCTCAAAAAAGTCTTAGGTGAGCCTCATGCTGCTCTGGCAGGTGGATTGGTGGTAGGGGAGAAAGGAGCTTTGGGTAAAGAATTAATAGATGACTTCAGGAAATCTGGATTGATACATATTGTAGTTCTATCTGGTTACAATATTACAATTGTGGCAGATTCGATAAGAAGAATACTTTCATTTCTACCTAGGGTAATTGGGATTATTCTAGGAGGATTAGGAATATTGTTTTTCGGAATTTTGGTCGGTGGTGGTGCTACTGTTATCAGGTCATGCATTATGGCCATTATTGCGCTGTTCGGTTCGTTGATTAGGCGTGACTATAATGTTGGCAAAGCTTTATTTGTGGCAGGAGTTTTGATGTTGATTCAAAATCCATTGATTTTGCTTTATGATCCTTCTTTTCAATTATCATTCTTGGCAACTCTTGGTCTTATATTTCTTTCTTCTCCAATTGAGAATAAATTAAATTTTGTTACTGATGCTTTCGGTATTAGAGGACTCATTGCTTCTACATTTGCAACTCAAATATTCGTATCGCCATACATACTCTATATGATGGGACAATTATCAATAATTGGAATTATTGTAAATATTCTGGTATTACCAATAATCCCTATAACTATGTTTTTTGTTGCTATGACTGGGTTAATCGGTTTTATAAATGAAAGTATTTCTCAGATGTCTGCTTGGGTTTCACATCTACTGCTTTCATATGAATTATTTATTGTGAAATTTTCTGCTTCACTATCATTCTCATCACTTCAATTACCTAAGTTTCCTTTCTCAATAGTTGTTGGATTTTATTTAATCTATTTTGTAATGCTTGTAAAATTGCCTTCAACTCTCTCCCAATTTAAGTTTTGGAAGAAATCTTCAACGTAATTTTTCTTTCCCGATGGCTGATAGTCTGCGACATAAGAATGCTCCCACATATCAAGAGCAAGTATCAGTGCACAATCTTGAAGCTGACTTACATGTTGCTCTTCGACCCAATTATTAATTAATAAATTTTCTTTTTTATCATAGTAAAGCATTGCCCAACCAATACCTCTTGTCAACGCTAATGATTTAAAGGAAGCTAACCAAGCATCATATGAACCAAAATCTTTCTCGATTTGTTTCTTCAAGGGACTATTGTCTGATAGGGGATTTGGAGTTCCTTCAAGTGATGAGAAATAAACTTCATGATTTCTCATTCCATTGTATTCAAATCCTAAGCGTCTTATATCTTGTTTACCATCTAGAGTTTCATTTAAGTTTTTTACATATCCGGCATATAACTTCAAATGCTCTTCGATTGTCTTATTTGAAATTCCTTTTAAATTAGCGATATTAAATTTTTTTTCGGTGAATTTATTCATATAACAATTTTATCATGAAAAACAAAAAGCTATACATATTAATATTTGTTTTAATTATCTCTGGTTATCTCTCATTTTATTTATATAAATGGGAATTTCGCGAGCGAATGTTTGAAATTTATTTTTTCAGTTTAAATAGAGGTCGCTCAATTTTTATAAGAACACCAGAAGACAAAACAATACTTGTAGGTGGTGGACAGAATGCAGAAGTTATTAGAGAAATTACAAAGGTCACTCCTTTCTATCGAAGACGAATTAATAAATTAATAATACCAAGTGCAAATGCAAATCAGATCGGTGGGCTAATAGAAATAGTTAGCAGATATGAAATTGATGAAATAATAATTCCAAAAATAATGGCAACAAGTACAGTTCTTTCAGAATTAAAAAAAGCTGTAAATAGAAATAAAATTCATGTTATTGAGGTTGTAGAAGGAGATAGAATTGAAATAGAAAAAGACTTAGAAATTAGAATTCTTTTCCCTAGTCAAAATTTCAAATACAATAAAACGAGTTTGCCTGAATTAGGATTGGAAATTAAATACAAAAACACATCTTCATTTTTGATTGGAAATTTATCTAAGACAATACAAAAATATATTTCCAATCTTTCCGCCCGTACGGGCGGAGAGCATAGTTCAATAATCGAATTCTATAATTCTGCTTCTGAATCAAAAGTTTCAAAAGAATTATTAGAGAAAATAAAACCTAAATTTATATACTCTACAAAGGAGAAAACTATGCATCTGATTTCAGATGGGGATGAGTGGGTGAAGAAATAGACAAAGCGAGCTGATTAGGCTCGCTTGTTTGAATTGAAGGATGACTTATGCTTATGGAAGTATCCCGATACGAATTTCGCTTAGATCACGTCTATCTCTACCACAAAGCAGATCAACACTGAGTCTCTCACCTCTAAGGACTCTTTTTACCCATTCTTCATCCCCTGGTGCCATTTTTTCGTAGGGAACCTTGTTTATTGGAAACCATTTGAGATATGTGAATTCTCGCTCAAGTCTTCTTAGGACTCCGGAGAATGATTTACAGACAAATACATGAAGGTAAAGAGTCTTACTTTGACCAAGAATTGTTATCTTGACTTGAGCAAACTCATTTATCTGCCTGGCTTTGAGACGTGTCTCTTCATACAGCTCACGGATAGCTGACGACCTGATATTCTTATCAGATTTCTCGACTTTCCCTCCCGGAGGGGTCAGGAAACCTGTAATAGAACCGTTACGAATTTGGCCGAGCAGTACTTTATGTTCACTATTACAACTTCGAATAGGAAAAACTAAAGTAGCTGCCATCCTCTCCCAACTTTTGGTGTTCATAGTTCTTCTTGAACTTTACTCTAAATAGATATTTTGTCCAGCAAATTTGAAATATTTATATCTAAGTATATTATTGTATTAGATATGCATAATCTTGCCTGCATTCACTGTGGTTGGCCTGAATCCGCCCATCAAGAAATAACAGGATTAGGAAGACAAGAAGAGAATGATTCATCTGGTTTTGAGTACAGTCTAAGGAATTGTCCTGGATATACTCCTAACCCCACGGAGTTTGAAGAACTCCAAAAATTAGAACGAGAAAGGAATCCATATTTGCCACAAATATCAAAAAAAGCTGCCGGGTGATCCGACAGCTTTTCTTTTATATAATTCCTGCTTTCTTCAGAGTTGCGAAAGCTCCTCGCTTCTGTATTGTCTTCAATGCTCTTGTTGAGATATTTAAATTAAATGATTTCTTTAGTTCAGGAACATAGATCTTCTTCTTTTGAAGATTTGGGTACTTACGAACCATTCCTGTAGGGTTGAATTGAGTAGCACGAGTACGGTTAGAATAACCGC
>CAZVVX010000028.1:0-5832 GCA_964631035.1 uncultured Candidatus Saccharibacteria bacterium
AATAATCAGTACAAATGGCTTCGGCCCCGCCCTCATTCGAGGGAGAACAAGAAAAACATCAGAATAATGCCTTTATTACAAGTACTGGTCTTTCATATTCTAAACCCTTACCATCTTGTTCAAAACCAATATTCTTACCAAGATTACACCACCATATTTCCTTCTCTCTATAGAAACGTCCAGAGTTTTGACAATCTATTTCTTTCTTTTTATTGTTCCATAAATTATATAAGTTTTCTTTTTCCATAATAAATTTGCTAAATAATAATAATTAAATTTAACAAAACAGTTATTAAGAAAAACTTAAGAAAAGTGTCGATTTTCACCATTCGACAATACAAATAAATATTTAGCAATATAAAAGACCGCACAGATACAATTCAAGTGCGGTCTTTTCAATTTCCAGAAGGATCCCTAATGTCTCTTGACAGGTACCCAGTCAGAATCCTCTTGCTTAATCTTAGTAAGAAAAAGTACCAACTCACCAGTAGTCAAATCGACAATCTGTATGTATGCCTTCGAACAGTGCAAAAGAAAAACCGGTGTCACTTGTTTCTTGGCAGTCTCCACAGCCTCCTCAATAGAATCAAAGTGTGCGACTGAATTTTGGTCATTCTCCAAACGGATTGCATCGTTCCAACCACCACCTGGACTGTCAACATCAAACAAAAAAGCAATGAAACGTTTCATTTAGATCCTATTGTTGATTGTTTCTGTTACCGAACTAGCCAAACACACTATAGCACGCCTAAATCATTTTGTCTAGTATAAAATAAATAAATATTTAGCAATATAAAAACAACAAAGGGCCTTTAAGAAATTCATCTTAGGCCCTTTATAATGGATTGTCATTTAAATTTTTTAGACAACCCTTATGCATTACTTGTTATAATGCAATTCAACCGAACTGCTGAAAGAACAACCGAAGATCTCACAACCGACAAACCGTCAGACGAAAGCACCGCGATTGATTTCCCTACTCCTGATACTATCGAAAATCCAGAGTGGGAGAGGACGAATCTCTGTGATGATTTTAACCTCACTGTCATAGGTATGTACCACATGGATCATACCACCACGAGGAATGCGACAAGTGCATTTCATATAGTTCATACCACTTGTCTTAAGTGTCAGACCAGCGATACCACCAGAATGACCATGTGTATCAATACTCACGAACCAGACAACTCTGTCTGAGTCGCGTTTGACACAATCCGAGCTCCAACGGCGATACTTCATCCATTGCCAAGGAGTGTTCGCATTGAAATGCGAGAGTGGGGATTTATTTACATCCCTGTACTCATACTGAAGCATGAACAGATGTCCTCCAGTATTGTAGATGGTCATGATTGGTACGCATGGACAACCATCTCTCGTGAGACTTTTCAATTTCTCTCGGAGACTCATCCAATTAGCCTTGTAGTCTACCTGACCACACAATGGAATTCTCGTCTTTTTCAATCTTCCCTTTCCGCTCTTTCGAGCTTTGTTTGTTGTTTGTTTTACCGAACTAACCGACAATATAATAGCATATTAAAATTGATTTGTCCAGTAGAACTACTTCGCCACCTGAACTGCCTCCTCAAACTGTATAGATAGAAGCTTTGATGCCCCATCTGAGCCCATAGTTACACCATATAACACACCTGCACGAGACATAGTCTCACGGTTGTGAGTAATAAGTATAAGCTGAGAATACTCTGATAGATTAGCAATCATATCACCATACTTTCTAGAATTAGCTTCATCAAGAGCTGCATCTGTTTCATCAAGAATAATAAAAGGAGGAGGATTAACTTGTGATACTGCGAATAGTAATGCAATAGATGTTAAAGCTCTCTCACCTCCAGATAGCATCATGAGTCCCTTCACTTTCTTACGAGGTAAGTTTACATTTATCTCAATTCCCTCTTCTCCATCTTCCTCCTCCACGACCATTTCTTCATCATCAGATAAAGGCAATTCAGTATCTGATCTTCTTTTCTTTCTTTTCTCTCTAATAACATTCAGAGAAGCAGTTCCTCCACCAAACATTAGTGAGAAATACTGCTGGAACTGTGCATTTATTTTTAATATCCCTTCTTTAAACTCAACATCTATTCTTGCATCAAGATCCGCTATCAAATCATGCAAGCTCTTTCTAGAATTCTCAAGATCAGTAAGTTCTCGTGCCAAGAATGCATCTCTTTCCTCAACTTCTTTATACTCCTTCAATATATCTATACTATTTCCAGCGCCAGAATCTTCGATTCTTATCTTTATCTTTTCAATATTTTTCAATCTTTCAAATTGAGAAGCACGATTCTCTTCTGTAACAATCAAATCTTTGTAATCAACTGCTTCTCTACCAACTATTGCATAAGCTTCCTCAATTTCCCTTTTGAATGCTTGCTCTTCAACTATTAATCTATCCTCATCACCCTTTATTGAATTTAATTTGCCTCTTATTTCATT
The DNA here is from genome assembly GCA_964631035.1 of uncultured Candidatus Saccharibacteria bacterium. Taxonomy (GTDB): domain Bacteria; phylum Patescibacteriota; class Minisyncoccia; order Phycocordibacterales; family PALSA-1337; genus CAIOGI01. The sequence continues at coordinate 2,455 of CAZVVX010000028.1, forward strand.
TTGTCTCGCTATTATTCTGAATACATTCTTCTCTGCATCTCTATTAGAATCTTTCTCTATCTCTATTCTTTGTCTTAATTCATTATATTCAAGAGTTTTGACTCTCTCGTCTTCATCAAGAGTTTTTAAATTTTTGTCTAATTGATTTTTCTTTTTTGATAATTCAAATATTTCTTTCTCTGTTTCTGATATTAGAATTGAATCAGACTTGTTTTTGTGTGAAGAGATAAAACCAAACAAAAGCTTTTTTATTTCCTCAATAGTCTGCAATACATCAATTTTATTTGCTATTTCTTCTACATCTCTAAGATAGACTGTCTTATGTTCATCACCTGTCTGTTTTTCTTTCTCTTTATTTATAACTCTTTGTCCAGCATAAATCTCACCATCTATTCTTCCAATTTCCCTCATGAGACTATCCTTCTCTATCCTTAACTTATGCAAGGCCCCTTCAAGGGAAATTAGCTCATCACTCTTAGCATCTCTATTCCTGCTTTGTTCAAGAATTCTTCTAGCATCTGATATTTCTCTATCCAAATCTGATAATTCTTTTGTAAGTGGATTTTTATCAATATTGATTCTATCTCTTTCTGTTTTTAAATATACTTCTTCTCTTTTGAAATACTCTTTGTATAATTTCCTCAATTCCTCTCTTAATTCTTGAACTCTTTCAACTTTCTCAACTTGCTTCTTTAGAAATTTTAAATGAGGTGCAATTTCTCTTCTTAGAGATTCAACAGATTTCATATTCTCTTCAGTTTTCTCTAATTTTCTCTGACTTTCAGTCTTTTTGTATTGATAGATCTTTAGTCCGAGAGCATCCTCTATCATTTCCCTTCTTTCTCTAATATTGGCATTTAGAATTCTGTCCGCCTCTCCTTGAGAAATAATATGATGACCAGAAGCGCCTATATGTGCTCCTGCTAATAGCTCTACAATATCCTTTAATCTAACTAGAGATCCATTTATAAAATACTCATTTGAACTATCACGATGTACAACTCTCTCTAGTATTACTTCATCATAATCAACATTGAGAATTCTTTTGCTATTATCAAATACTACCTTTACACTTGCGCGGTTGATTCTTGCACCTTCGCCTCCACCGTTAAATATCAAATCCTCACCTCTTTTACCTCTCATGGACTTAATACTCTGTTCGCCAAGAACAAATCTGAATGCCTCTGCTACATTGGACTTACCAGAACCATTGGGACCAACAATAGATGAAATGGGGGAAGTGAAATTAAGAGTTGCCTTTTTTGCAAAGGATTTAAAACCAGAAATCTCTAAGGATTTTAGATACATGCATATATGTTATCATATGAGAATTACCTTACCAACCTTTCACTTCTAGTGCTTTCTCCGCTGCCTTTTGTTCTGCTTCTTGCTTGGACATTCCCGAACCAAGAGCTATCTGAACATCTCCAATAAATACCCCTAATGTGAATAACTTACTATGATCTGGACCTGTTTCTTTAACTGTTTTGTATGATGGTGTTAATCCTGTCATCTCTTGTGCTTTCTCTTGGAAGCGACTCTTAGGATCTAGCCATGTTTTATTCTTAACTATTTCATCTATATCAATAACCTCTAATAGCTGTGAAGAAATAAAATTCGCTGCTGAATCATATCCTTTATCTAAATAAATAGCACCAATAATAGCTTCTATAGTATCAGCATGAATTATTGATCTTGCTCTTCCGGTGTCTTTGGACTCACCCTTTGATAATAACAAATACTCATCAACACCAATATGCAATGCGACCTTAGACAAACTATGAGTATTCACAAGAGCTGAACGATAAGATGTCAAATCTCCTTCATTCTTGTCTGGATATTTCCTAAATAGGAAACTTGTGACTACAAGCTCAAGGACAGCATCACCGAGGAACTCCAATCTCTCATTATGCTCAAGCCCTGCTCCTTTATTCTCATTTAAATATGAACGATGAGTACAAGCTCTCTTAAGTAGAGAGATATCATTAAATTCAATATTAATTTTTTCTGCAAACTTTTGAAAATCTGGCATAACTTATTATTTAGATTTTTTTGAACTTAATATTGTAATGGCTTTGGTTACAATTGGTACAATATCATTATAGAAATTTAATTCAAGTATGTCTGCTAGTCTGAACCACTTGGCATCATCTAGTCCTGGCTTCTTGGCAATATGTAATTCATCAAATTTAGATTCAGCTAGGAAATAATGCACTTGCTTTCTTATCTTACCTAATTCTGGATCACTAGCTATGTATTCATTATTACCAAGATCCTCTCTTATTTCTACATCTATACCCATTTCTTCTTTAACCTTTGCTATTGTACCCTCTCTTATATCTCCTTCTGGAATTTTGCCTTTAGACAAAGTCCAATGACCAAATATATCATGTACGAATGCCATATAAATATCACCATCATGCTCTGCATATACTACGGCACCACCAAGATTCTGTATTGGCATCTGTTCATATGGAACATCTTCAATCTTTTTCTTTTTCTTTGGGGCAGAATCTTTACCCGGCTCTCCTAATTCTTTATACACTGATCCCAATACACCGTTTACGAATTTACCACTATTCTCTCCGCCAAATGACTTTGCAAGTTCTATTGCCTCATTGATAGCCACCTTTGCTGGAACTTCTTCTCTATCAGCAAAAAGCAATTCATAAAGTCCCATTCTGAGAACATTTCGGTCAATTATAGAAATCTTGTCCAATGGCCAATCTGGAGCAGCTTTCTCTATTATCTTATCTAGATCAGATCTCTTAGCAAGAATATTTGTTGTCAATTCATTAATAAAAGAAAAATCACCCATACCTGGAGCGAATTCCTTTGCGATGCGAGTGATTATTTCCTTCATATTCTCATCATGGCGGTCTCTAAAGTCCCACTCAAAGAGTGACTGTAGTACTACTGAGCGTGATAGATGTCTGTTTGCCATTTTGTTTCTATTTTTTTGAAGAACTTACTTAATTTACTTATTATTTTGCTGTTTTCTCTGATTTTTGCCTCTTTGCTGTATTCTTTGCGACTATTGCTGTCATGTCTATCACTTTCTTTCCCCTGTAAGTGCCACATTTCTCGCACATTACATGTCTTACATGCATTGCTCCACAGTTCGCACATTTAGAAAGTCGCACATCATCTAAAGCGTGATGTGATCTTCTATTGTCGCGATGCGACCTGTTGGCTCTCATTCGGTTTACCATAGTGAAATTATATTAGCTTATTTAGTGGTTTTTTGCAAGAAACTTCGCCTATGTAGAGATGTTAAGCCAAACGCCTTAATCCCCTCATAATGCTTCCTCGTCCCATAGCCATTATTAATATCCCAACCATATTGCGGATACTTCTTGGCCCATTTCCTCATTTCCC
>CAZVVX010000029.1:0-5522 GCA_964631035.1 uncultured Candidatus Saccharibacteria bacterium
AAGGCGCCTCTCGACTTCGGTCGGAGGCGCTTTTCTATTTTTAAAAACAAAAAACCGCATAAAGCGGAATCTTGTTGAATTTACCTTACGGTTGGGAAACCCTCATCAAGTATTTGTATTATATACCTATAAAAACCACTATCAACTAAGTTGCTGAATAATTAATCATCCCTGTGGAAGTGGGGGGAATTGAACCCCCAAATTCTACCAAAATATATCCTAACAAAGTGGGTATTAAGAAAAGCTTAAGAAGTTATTAAGATTTAATGAAGATTGGGGATAAAATTACCTTTATGTGAGTAAAACATAATTTGGTGATATATTTATATATATGAGCCTGTCACAATACATTCATTACCTTGAACATCATGCATATTTCATACATTCTTTTAAAGATGTTGTAGATAAGCTCAAGCATTTCTTGAAAGATAAATTTAATATTGATCATTCTCAAAATCCGGATTTTTATCATGAGAAATTTGAAACTTTTGGTATAAATGAAAGCAGGGCACTAAAAGACCGACATTCATCAAAGGGTTATAGAGAAGACTCAAAAAGAATTTTTATAATTGAAATTTCAAATATAACACATGAAGCTCAGAATGCACTTCTAAAAATTTTTGAAGAACCACATGAAAATAGCCACTTTTTTATAGTTATGCCAAGTGCAGAATTATTATTACCTACACTTAGATCTAGACTTTTTATTTTGTCAAGGGAAATGGATATCCAAGATTATGAGAATGATAAAGAAATAAAAGATTTTCTAAAATTATCCAAAAAAGAAAAGATAGATTATGTAGATGATATAGCCAAGAGAATATCTGATGAAGAAATTGATAAATCTTATGCTATAAATTTTCTTAATAATTTGTCTATAGTTCTATATCAAGATAAAGAAAAAAATAAATCATCACTAAAAGCCATTATTAAAGTTTTGGATTATATAAATGACAGATCGTCTTCTGTTAAGCAACTTCTTGAATATGTAGTATTAACAATTTAGACTTGTATTTTAAAATAAAAGGAGTATATTTTATTTGGTCGTTCAACAACAGAAAGGAGGATTCTGATGGACGAAATGAGTACGTGTGGTGGCGCGTAAGGTTCTTGCAGTTACCCTTGTTCTTAGGGGCCCCATTCGCTTCGCAGCGCGGGGTCCCTTTTTTATTTACTAAAACAAATATGTTATAATGGACAAATATGGCATACGATTTTACAAAATTTAAGAAATCATTATCAGGAACAGAAGAATGGCTGAAGAAAGAATTTTCAAATATTAGAACTGGTCAAGCGAGTCCAGCTTTGTTAGATAGTGTAAGAGTTGATTCATTTGGCACCTTGTCTCCACTCGTGCAACTTGGTTCAATATCAACTGAAGGTCCAAGAACATTAAGAATTGTTCTATGGGACAATTCTCAGACAAAAGAAGTTGAGAAAGCTATTTCTCTTGCAGATCTTGGAGTATCTGTAGTTGTAGATGATAAGGGCTTGAGAGTTAATTTCCCTGAGCTTACTGCTGAAAGAAGAGTTCAGATTGTAAAAATTGCAAAGGAGAAGTTGGAAGAGGGAAAGAAGCAAGTTAGAATGCATAGAGATGATGTAATGAAGGATTTGCAAGTCAAAGAGAAAGCAGGAGGAATGGGTAAGGATGAAGCATTCCGACATCAGAAAGAAATTCAAAAAATGGTTGATGAGATAAATAAGAAATTAGAAGAACTTTATTCAAAGAAAGATAAAGAGATTACTTCATAATGACAACATTGATATTTTTAATAGTCCTTGCAGTACTTATTTTTGTTCACGAATTAGGACATTTTCTATTTGCTAAGGCATGTGGAATAAGAGTAGATGCATTCGCTATTGGATTTGGTCCCAAAATTTTCTCAAAGAAAGTAGGAGAAGTTGTCTATTCACTAAACTTAATACCATTTGGTGGCTATGTAAAAATTTTTGGTGAGAATCCAGATGATGAAAGCATAAATGGTGAGGACAAGGCTAGAAGTTTTGTTCATAAGCCCAAGTTACAGCAAATCTCAGTTCTATTTGCGGGAATTTTATTTAACTTAATCTTCGCTTGGATTCTTGCTACTGTTGCATTTACTTTTGGTGTAGCAACTTCTGCAGACAGCTATCCAGAATATAGAGATAGAATGACTGATTCAAGCATAACAATTACATTTGTTAATGCTGGTTCTCCCGCACAAAAGTCAGGATTAAAAGCAGGTGATGTGTTATTGGTAAAATCAGTAGAAGATACTCAAAAATTAATAAATGAAAGCGCTGGCAAAGAAGTAACTTTAAAATATATTAGATCAGGTGTTAAGTCAGAGACAAAAGTAATAGCAGAGAAGGGAATTGTTGAGAATAAATACGCTATTGGTATATCAATGGAGAATGTATCAATACTAAGATTACCAATCCATCTTGCATTTGTTGAGGGATTCAAATTTACAAATAATATGATTACTGCAACTATCTTCGGTATTTATGATTTGTTTGCGGGAATGTTCAATGGCCAGTCAAAGCTTTCTTCTGTCACTGGCCCAATAGGTATAGCAGGACTTGTTGGTGATGCAGCAAAATTAGGATTTACATATCTATTAATGTTTACTGCGGTTATTTCAATAAATTTAGGCATATTGAATGCAGTGCCATTCCCAGCTCTTGATGGTGGAAGAATACTTTTTGTAATAATTGAAGCAATAATTAGAAGACCGATCAAGCCAGTAATAGCAAATACTATAAATGCTATAGGTTTCGGATTACTTATTCTACTTATGGTGGTAGTTACTTACAAAGACATAGTAAAATTGTTTATTAAGTAATATATGCTATGCTCTAGTGCATGTCTCAATTAGACACAATACTAAGTTTTGACGAGGTTTCATTTGAATATGGGCATAATAAACCAATATTAAATGAGGTCTCTTTCTCTGTGCGTAGAGGTATGAAAGTCACTTTAATGGGTCAAAATGGCGCGGGAAAGACAACTATTTTTGATTTAATAACAGGATTTTCAAAACCAGAATCAGGGAAAATAAATAGAGGTGGAAATCTAACAATCGCTCAAGCAAAGCAAGTTATTGCTCGTGATCAGCTAGATCTTACCATGCGAGAGTTTTTTGAGAAATGTTTTAAAGAAAAAATTTATGATATTGATAGAAGAATTGATGAAGTATTGGAAGTTGTAAATTTTGAAGCACCTTACGATCGTATTATTCGTTCATTCTCTGGTGGACAACAAGCAAGACTACTCCTAGCATCAGCAATAATTCAGAATCCAGATCTACTTCTTCTTGATGAGCCAACAAACAATCTTGATAAGGCAGGAATAGAACATTTAACTAATTTTATTAAATCATACAAGAAAACTGTAATAGTTATTTCTCATGATGCTGATTTTTTGAATTCATTTACAGATGGAGTTCTATATCTTGATGTATTTACAAAAAAAGTTGAGCAGTATTTCGGTAATTATTTTGATGTGGTTAAGCAGATTTCCGCAAGAATTGAGAAGGAGAATATGAAGAATGCTCAATTAGCGAAAGAAATTCAGGAGAACAAAGACAAGGCCAATTTCTTTGCTCAGAAAGGTGGTCAAATGAGATTGGTAGCAAAGCGAATGAGAGAGAAAGCAGAAGAATTAGAGGAAGAGAAAGTTGATGTAAGAAGAGAGGATAAGACTATTCGTCCATTTACTATTCCATCACAACCAGAACTGATCGGTGAAATTATTAAAATAAATTCATATAAAGTAATCAAGAATCACAAAGCAGTTAATCGTAAGGCTAGCATCTCTTTAAACAAAAACAATCATTTGTTATTAAAGGGTCCAAATGGAATTGGTAAGACAACACTTTTACAGACAATAGCTCAAGGTGGAACTGGTTCTGTTATTGCTGACGGTGTAAGGGTTGGGTATTATAGACAGGATTTCTCAACATTAAATTTTGATCATACAGTTCGTGAGTCATTGCTTGAAGTTACGGAAAAAAAGAATGAAGAAGAAATGAGATCTGTTGCTGCTGGATTTCTAATAACTAGTGATGTAATAAATACCAAGATTGGAAGTCTGTCCGAGGGACAAAAGGGTCTTGTAGCATTCGCTAGATTAGTTCTTGAAAAGCCTGGATTGTTGATATTAGATGAACCGACAAATCATATTAATTTCAGACATTTGCCACTTATAGCAGAAGCATTAAATGAATATAAGGGTGCAATGATACTAGTATCGCATGTCCCTGAATTCGTAGAGAAGATCAGAATAGATGATGTGCTTGATTTGGAGAAATAAAAATTAATATTTTGATATAATAATAAGATGAAAAGAGAGAAGATAGTGATTGTGGATGAGAATGACAATATTATCTGCTCGAAATATAGAGATGAAGTTGATTATTATTGCGATATAAGACGCTCTGCTGGAATTTGGGTTACAAATAATGCTAATCAAGTTTTAATTGCTCAAAGATCATACAAGAAAAAAATCGATCCAGGTAAATGGGGACCAGCAGTTCAAGGAAGTATAGGAGTAGATGAGACTTATGATTCTAATGCTTATAAAGAAATTGAAGAAGAATTAGGGGTAAAGTGTGCAAAGCTAATAAAATTTAAAAAGCAATTTGTCAGCTATCCGATGAAATATTTCAGTCAATGGTATTTATATAGTACAGATTTAAATGATTATCAATTTAAATTTCCAAAAGATGAAGTTGAGAATATAAAATGGGTAAATAAAAATGAATTATTATCCGATATAGAAAATAATCCTGATAAATATGTACCTTGCATGATTGATATATTTAAATTTTTAATATAGAATGTTTATATGGCAAAAAGACAAAGTGCAAGTACAAATAGAAAAACTTCTCGTTCTAGAAAGACAAAGAAGCGTTTGGCTATCAAGCACGCTCGCCTTGCAGCAAAGAAGGCAAAGAAAGGGAAGAGATAAAAATGACCACCTGATAATCACAGGTGGTTGTTTTTTTGTAAATGAAAAAGGGCTCACCGAGTGATGTCAGTGAGCCCTAAACCACAAGTCGGTACCCTCTATTATCCCACCCCTGAGATATTAGAGTTTACATAGGCGCCCCCTACTGACTTGTGATTTGAAAATGGATGGATCTTCTAGATTTATATACCTTATTTTGTTTTTTTGCAAGGGAATATGGTTACGATTTTAGTGTATAATATAAATAAACAAAATTAACCAAAGGAGCTCTTTGTGAAAACTGTTTTATTGGTTCTCGTAATCGCAATGGTTATTGCTCAGGCAATTATCATGGTTTCTGATTATATTTGCAGAAGAGTTCACTATAGTTTGAAACCAGTTGACCAATTAGCAATATCCTATCCTCTTCCTGCTCGAAGAATATCTTGGGGTATGGTAAGGGCATGGAGTATCAACTTCAGGAATGCATTTGCGGTTTTAACTGTAGTATTGGGTATAGCAATATTCATTGCTCAGAAGTAAAGTCAAACCCCACCAAGCTTCGGCTTAGGTGGGGTTGGTTTTATTA
>CAZVVX010000030.1:0-2803 GCA_964631035.1 uncultured Candidatus Saccharibacteria bacterium
CCCTCAAAGACAACCCTAGTTATGTCATCGACGGTTATCATAAGATCTGAAATAATTATACTACTTTTCGTAAATTCATTATCCACAACTGATCACCAATACTACTTCTTCCCCCCTCCCTTTTTATCACCTCCACTCTTTTTGTCATCTTTCTTTTTACCTCCTGCAAATGAGCTGAAAAATAGAATATAAAAAATTACTGCAACAACAATTAATGTTAGTGTATCCATTACTATATTGTACTATAAAAACATAGCGCTGACTTGTGCAACAAGTCAGCGCTTGAGATGTACAGACAATGCATCATAACCTATACATTAGTCCACACTTACTACATCTGTACACGACACAATCAAAACCATTTTGATCTGTCCCCCTTACTTTATCATTATTATCAAGAACTCCATGACACTTCCAACAACACCGACTTGGTGATGGGAGTTTTGAATAAACTATACTTTGAATTGCTAACGAATCAGAAGATCTAGCAAGTTGTCTTGCTTCATCAATAGGCATATCCCTATCCAAAGGATCTCTAAACACCTCCCTCCTTTTCCTACGTTTTGAATCTTTTTTCACAATTCTACCTTTCTGTCATCATATTACTACAAAACAAATAATATTTCTTTAGTTAGTATAAAAAGCTATAATTATTGATAAATGAGAGAAACAATTTGGAAAATCTATACTTCCACAGAAGAAGCACTTGATGCAATGATACAAGCATGTGAGTCTGCTACAAGAACAATAGATCTTGAACAATTTATCTTTGTACCTGATAATTTTGGAAAAAAAATTATAGAAGTATGTGAAAGAAAGGCCAAGGAAGGTGTAAAGGTTAGATTTATCTGGGATGCTGCTGGTAGCTTCTCATTCTTTGGTAATGACACTATTGAAAATTTGAAACAGAAAGGTATTGAGCTACTATTTTTCAAAACTCTTCTGCCAGACTTTCTTGATGTGCCGAACTATAAGTCTTGGTATTTCAGAAATCACAGAAGAACACTTGTTGTTGATGGCAAGGTCGCCCTAACAGGTAGTATTTGTATTTGGGAAAGAACCAAGGATTGGAGAGAGACTAATGTAAGAATTGAAGGTCCGGTAGTAAAGGATATGCAAAAGGCATTTGAAAGAATGTGGGATAGATCTCAGAAAAAGAAACTTTTTAAAATTAAAAGAGAATTACCTAGTGATTTGGAATTTCGATATGTAAGTAATAATCCATTACCAAGACATAGAAGATTATATAGAGAATTAATTGATGCTATAAAGAATTCTAAGAAAGAAATCTATATTACTACTCCCTATTTCGTGCCTACACATAGAATAACAAGAGCATTGAAGTCCGCAGCCAATAGAGGTGTTGAAATCAAAATACTAATACCCGAAAGGTCAGATCATACTTTTGTTGACCTAGCAGCCAGAACATATTTCCACACAATACTGAAATCCGGAATCAAAATATACATTTACAAGAATAGAATGCTACATGCCAAGACTATAATTATAGATGATGAATGGTCTACTGTAGGAACATTAAATATTGATCATGTCAGTTTACTGTATAACTTTGAGGCAAATTTAATTAGTTCTAACAGAACTTTTTCTGATCAACTAAAATCACATTTCAACACTGATTTAGCAAATAGTGAGGAAATAACACTAGAACAATGGAATCAAAGATATTGGTTAGAGAAGTTCGCAGGAATTTTTATCAAACTTATAAGAAGTCTTTTCTAGACATTGAAAAAAAATTATGCTATAAATATGGTCTAATACATGAGTACCCAAAGAGTTAGGATTAATCAATATATAAAGGCTCCAGAACTAAGAGTTATCACCGATGAAGGTGAGAATCTTGGTGTTATTCCTCTTGCAGAAGCTTTGAAGCAGGCTCAAGCTCGAAATCTAGACCTTATTGAAATATCACCCAATGCCACTCCCCCAGTTGCAAAAATCATGGATTATGGTAAATTTCAATATGACGAAAAGAAGAAGCAGAAGGTTGCAAAATCTCGCACTCAAACGTCAGAATTAAAGAATATTCAGGTTAAAATCGGCACAGGAGACCACGATCTAGAACTCAAAGCCAAAAAAGCCTCAGAATGGCTAAAAGATGGAAATAGAGTCAAAATTGATCTATATCTCGTAGGACGATCTAAGTTTATGGACTTTAACTTTCTTAAAGAAAGAATGGAGAGAATCCTAAAGCTTATAACAGTAGAATATAAAGTCGCAGTACCTCCAACAAAAGGACTAAAGGGACTTTCTGCGGTAATTGAGAAAAAAGCATAATTAATAATATGAAAACAAACAAATCATTTTTAAAAAGACTTAAGTTAACAAGAAACGGCAAGATTATTGCTCGTTCAAAGGGTCAAAATCATTTCAATTCAAAAGAAAGCAGAAGATCTCAATTAGCCAAGAAGCGAGGAATGGAATTCTCAATGACAAACAAGGAGAAGAGTCGTTTCCTAGTAAATGCATAATTAATTAAATAAAATACCATGACAAGAGTAAAGAAAGGTGTACACGCACTAAAGACAAGAAGAAATATATTAAGCCAGGTAAAGGGTTACAGATTCTCAAGAAGTAAGAAAGAAAGAAATGCTTATGAAGCCATTTCACATGCTGGAGCTTATGCTTTCGCACATAGAAGAGACAAGAAGGGTGATATGAGAAATTTATGGAATGTAAGAATCAATGCTGCATTGAGAAATCTAAATGAGAAATATTCATACAGTAAGTTTATAGGCAATCTAAAGAAGGCAAATATTGCATTAGACAGAAAGGTTCTTTCTGC
>CAZVVX010000030.1:2903-4829 GCA_964631035.1 uncultured Candidatus Saccharibacteria bacterium
CTACCACAACTCATATTTCTTCAATCTTTCCGGATAAATAGCATTCAAACCAAGATAGTCTTTAATTTTCTGAACAAGGAAAAGTGAGGCTTTGGGTTCACCCATTACCACAAAAACATTTTTAACTGTCTTTTGAGTTGTAGCAACAAAATCCAATAAATTATCAGAATCTTTATGAGAAGAATATCCTAGAATACTCTCTATCTTGGCTTTGACGGGAATTTCATTACCATGTATTTGAACTTTTTTCTCACCATCTATAAGATGCCTGCCAACAGAACCTAAAGTTTGATAACCTACAAGCAGAATAGTATTCTTGGAATCGGGTAAATATATTTCCTCATGATGTATTACCCTGCCCCCAATAGACATTCCTGAGCCAGCTATTATTATTTTTGGAGTTTTGATATGATCGATACTTCTAGACGCTTCACCACTGACTGTAAAAGAAAGTTTAGGGAAATCAAATATATCATCACCGTTTTTTATTTCATCTTGTGCTTTTTGATTGAAAAGATGGTTACTGGATTTATAGATATCAGTAATTTTTGTAGCTAGAGGAGAATCAACATATACAGGAATTTTAGGAATTAAATTTGATTCTATTAATTTATTTATTTCATAAAGAATGACTTGAGTTCTCTCTAATGAAAATGCAGGTATAACCACAGTTCCCCCTCTGGAGAAGGTATCCTTAATAATATTTTCTAATTTTTTAATCCTTTCACTTTTTGACTCATGATTCCTGTCACCATATACACTTTCCATAATTACATAATCCGCACCCTCTATTGATTCTGTATCCCTAAGAATCGGAGTAGGAGTATTGCCAAGATCTCCTGTAAATACGATTTTTTTGTCTTGATATGTAAACTGAATCATTGATGAACCTAGAATATGGCCAGCATCTCTGAGATATACTGAGAAACCTTCAGGGAAATTCATCCCCTCATGGTATGGAATTGTCTGCCATAAAGTGAAAGATTTCTTTACATCTTCCATATCATAAATAGGAGTTAGTCCATCATTATTAGCTTCTCTCTCAAGAAGACCAGCAGCATCTTCCAGTATTAGCAGTGCAAGTGATCTAGTCTCAAGTGTTGAATATATTACACCAGAGAAACCTTCTCTAACTAATTTTGGTATTCGGCCAACATGATCAAGATGAGCATGAGTAATAAAAAGCATATCAATCTCTTTTGCATTATAGCCAAAACCTCCCCTATTCTCTGCTTGTGCAGACTTCTCACCCTGAATCAATCCACAATCTACTAGGATTTTTTTGTTAGCAATTTCCAAGAGGAAATTCGCTCCAGTTACACTACCCACACCACTACAAAATGTAATATTTGCACTCATTTTATTTTTTGTTTTTAATAATTAGCCAGACAAATACAGAACCCAAGGTATCCATGATCAAATCTTTTGTTGTGTCTAATTTATATAATAAAGTATGAATAGGATAGCCAGCAATCTTATAATAAACTTCAAAAAGTTCCCAGAATATACCTACAATAAAAGTATAGAAAATTATTATTGATATTCTATTGTTTAAATGAGAAATATTAAAAAATAATGACATGCAATACAATAATAATGCTATACAGACTCCACCCAAGAAATGCATCATTATGTCATAGAACCAATACTGCATGTACAGATGATTATCTAGGGCAAATTTGTGAAGTGTATAAAGTAAAAGCGAGAAAAATATTGTTATAAATGATGTCTTTATATATCGCATTATGATTATTATATCAGATACGAAAACATCTGCATGAAGCAGATGTTTTCGATAGGCTACAAGAGTATCAAGCCTAGTAAAATACTAGGTGGGTGATCTCAATGTTAACACCAAGGTGCAACATAATGTGAATCACAAGGATTCGTTGATCTCCCAAATTAAAAGTTATAGAGTTAATACTC
>CAZVVX010000031.1:0-4581 GCA_964631035.1 uncultured Candidatus Saccharibacteria bacterium
TATAAAATCAAAACCTGACATATCCGAAGACATGTCAGGCTTGTGTAATTGGCTAGGTCATCGATTGCTGATGTGAGAGCCAATTGTATCCCATCTGAAGGAACGCCTACCCTCACGACGCCTTTTCCTTCTCTTGGTAGCCGATTCCTGTCCAGTAGTCACTCTTGCAGGTTCTTGCTGAACAGATGTTTCTGTTGTAAGTTGTGGTCTTTGCAGGACCACACCTGACATCATACCGAGAACATTTTCGCTCATAGTTACAGCTCCTCCAACTGTACCATCCAGAATTAGCATATCACCTAATGTAGTAAAATCAAATTATGGTCTTATCCACATTATTTCCTTATTTCTCTTAAACCAAATCAATTGCCTCTTAGCGTATTTAAATATTTCTGATTTAAGTTCTTTAATCATTTCTTCTTTATTAATTTTTCCATTCAGAAATCTAGAAATATATCTATATTCCAGACCCAATTCTTCCATTCTTTCATATGTCATGCCATTTTTATTCAAATTAATACATTCTTCTATCATTCCATTTTCTAATCTTTTAATTAATCTATTATGTATTCTTTCTCTCAGTTCAGTTAATAGTAAATTTAATCCAATCCATTTAACTTCATAAGGTGAGTTTGTTTTATTTATCTCTGGAATTTTACCAATTGATTTCGCTATTTCTATAGATCTAATAAGTCTTTGTTTATTATTTCTCTCTGAATTATTTAATCTATTAACATATTCTGAGTCTAATTTATTTAGTATTTCCAATAATTCATCTGCAGTTTTATTCTCAAATTCCTTTCTCAAATCTCTGTCATGAGGAACATTTGGATAAGCGACATTATTAATTAATGAATCTATATAGAATCCTGTACCACCACAGATTATTGGTAATTTATTTCTACTTTTTATTTCCTCTATCGCTTTCGATGCTAATTCTCTAAATCTTTCAACGTTAAAGACTTCATTAGGCTCAGCTATATCTAATAAATGATGTCTAATTCCTCCCATTTCTTTCTCAGTAATTTTGCCAGTTCCAATATCTAACCCTTTGTAAACCTGCCTTGAGTCTGCAGAGATTATTTCACCATTATTCTCTAGAGCATATTTAACAGCAAAGTCACTTTTACCCACTGCTGTAGGTCCAACAATTACTACTATTTTGGTTTTCATTGTGCCGAAGGAGAGACTTGAACTCTCATGGGTTGCCCCGTACGATTTTGAGTCGTATGCGTATACCAATTCCGCCACTTCGGCATTACTAGTAGTCTACTAAATCTAGCAGGAAAATCAATTATAAGATAAAATAGATTCATGTCATCATCACAATTTTTCGGAGATTCAATATTTTGGATTGAAGTTGAGAAAATAAAGCCAAATCCATATCAGCCACGTCGGGAATTCGATGAAGCTAGACTAAAGGATCTTTCTGAGTCTATAAGAATGTATGGAGTTCTTCAGCCACTCGTTGTGACTCGTAAGGAATATGAGAAGGACGGCGGAGGTCTTGCTGTTGAATATGAGCTTATAGCTGGAGAGAGAAGACTTAGAGCTTCCAAGCTCGCTGGACTTCAGCAGGTGCCTGTTCTAATACGTGGTGGCGAAGAAGATGCTCGTGTAAAGCTAGAACTTGCTATTATTGAGAATTTGCAAAGAGAGGATATAAATTCTGTTGATAGAGCTAGAGCATTTGATAGATTGGCCAAGGAATTCGGCATGAAGCATATTCAAATTGCAGAGAAAGTAGGCAAAAGTCGTGAATACGTCTCAAATACTATGCGTATTCTTATGCTTCCTGAAGAGATACTTAATGCTTTGTCTGAAGGGAAATTATCTGAGGGCCATACAAGACCTCTACTCATGTTGGTTGATAGGAAAGAAGAGCAATTAACCCTATTTAAGGAGATAATATTCAAGAAGCTTACTGTGCGAGAGGCAGAAGCTTATGCTAGAAAGGTTGCTCAAGACCGCGTTAGAAAGAAAGAACTTATAGATCCTGAGCTTATTGAGATGGAGAACAAATTAAAAGAAAGTCTAGGTACTAGAGTATCAATAGAGAAAAGGGAAAATGGCGGTAGAATTACTATAGATTATTTCACTGCAGATGATATAAGAAATTTTCTAGAGAAATTATCAACAAATGGCATTGTTGGTAATGATAATTCTGCACAAAAAATTACAGAATCAACGCCGATAGATATTTCAAATGATACACCTATAGACGATCGTGCACCTGATGAAATAGTTCAAGAAGAGAATACAGAAGAATTATATTCCGTAAAGAATTTTGGAGTTTAAATTATTCCTTTTTCTTAGCGAATCTACCTTTCCTAGTTGGTTTTGGAGTACTAAATATATTTATAGCTCTTTCTAGTGTTATAGTATATGGATCATCACCGTCTTTGGCTTTTATAGACCTAAAATCTTTGTCATGTACGATGTATGGACCAAATCTGCCTATACTTGCTGTAATATTTTTGCCACTTTCTGGATGCATACCCAGTACTCTTGGAAGACTAAGATACTTCATAGCATCTTCAACAGTTACCTTTGATATGTCAACACCTTTTGGTATTGAAGCCATACGAGGTTTTGGCTCGCTTGGCAATATTGGGTCACCCTTTTTCCTTCTTGGCCTCTTAACTTTTGGCTTTCTATCGCCAAGTTGAACATATGGACCGTATTTGCCAACAAGAACATAAATAGGTAATCCAGTAGATGGATCATGACCTATCGGTTCATCTTTTTTGATCTCTGTACCATCCATCATTAGGGCACCATCGCAGTCTGGATATCGGGAACATGATAGAAATTTACCATTTTTACCGAGTTTGATAATCATATCAGAATTACATTTTGGACATTTAAATTTAGCATCAGCATCACCTAGATTTGTGATTTTTGCTTCTTTCTCTAATACTTTTATTTCTTTGGCAAATGGAATATAGAAATCTTTTAAGACTTTCAAATATTGTTTATCACCATTTGCTATATCATCTAGTGAATCTTCCATCTCAGCTGTGAAGGTGTCATTAATATAGTGCATAAAGTTGGCCTCCAAAAATGTAGATACAACATCACCAGTGTCTGTTGGTTTAAGTGCTTTATTCTCTTTCTCTACATAGCCACGCTCTTCTATAGTACGAATTATAGAAGCATAGGTTGATGGTCTACCTATTCCTCTCTTTTCTAATTCTTTGATTAATCCTGCCTCACTGTATCTTCCGGGTGGTTGAGTTGCCTTCTCTTCACTTACTATATCTACTAGATAAATAATGTCACCTTGTGTAAGTTCTGGTAGCTCTACATCTTCACCTCGCGCTTCTGGGTCGGCTTTCAGCCATCCAGGGAAAAGGACCCTAGAACCATTAACTTGAAAGTCAGGAATCTTCTCCTTTGATTCAATATTAGCTATTACTCTTGTTCTTAGTAGATCTGCATCTGCCATCTGTGATGAGACTGTTCTTTCCCAAATTAGTCTGTAAAGTCTCTTCTGTTCATCTGTGGCTCCTGCTTTCTCTAAGTCAAAATGGGTGGGTCTGATAGCTTCGTGAGCTTCCTGTGCATTTTTACTCTTTTTATTATATGTTCTAAATTGTAAATATTCTTTACCGAATCTTCTCTCAACGATATTTGCTATTTGAGCTAAGGCAAATTTACTTAGATTTGTACTATCTGTACGCATATAAGTTATATGACCCGCTTCGTATAATTTCTGAGCTATAGACATAGTCTTTGAGGGTGCGAATCCTAGTCTTGAACTGGCAGATTGTTGTAGTGTTGAAGTAATGAAAGGAGCTCGGGGAGATCTTTTCATTTTACTCTCATCAATATCAATTATTTTCCAATTATTCTCTTTGCCAAGTTTAAGAATTTTCTCAACTATTTTATAGTCAGTTGGCTCCTCAGTGCAGGTAAATAGAAGAGGGGCACCCTTCTTGGTTTTTGTATTTGCAGTAATTACCCAGTATGCATGAGATTTGAATGCTCGTATCTCTCTTTCTCTTTCCATTATTATTCTTAAAGCAGGGGATTGTACTCTTCCTGCTGATAGACCATATCTAACCTTTTTCCAAATAAGTCCAGAAAGATCATAACCAACAAGTCTATCTAGAACTCTCCTAGCTTCTTGTGCTAGTCTTAAATTCTCATCTATTTTCCTTGGATGCTGTATTGCTTCTGTTACTGCCTCTTTTGTTATCTCGTGAAATACCACTCTTTTAGGATTTTTAAGGTTAGTTGCCTCAGCTATATGCCAAGCTATAGCTTCACCTTCACGATCGGGGTCTGTTGCAAGTATTACTTCATCAGCTTTTTTGGCTAAGTCTTTTATCTCTTGAACCACTTTCTCTTTGCCGGGAGAAATCTCGTAATGTGGCACGAAGCCAGCAGGAATATCGATAGCTTTTTTATTGCTCTTCGGTAAATCTCTTATGTGTCCAACTGAAGCTCTTACTGTATACTTGCCGTCTAGATACTTGGAAATCGTCTTCGCTTTAGCTGGTGACTCTACTATAAGTAATTTCATGTTTCCCAACTAGTATTACACGAGATAGGGTAAGGTGGCAAATGTGAGCAACT
>CAZVVX010000032.1:0-4473 GCA_964631035.1 uncultured Candidatus Saccharibacteria bacterium
ACTTATATTATATACTGAATCCATTATTTATTATATTCCTCTTTTATATCATTTAATAACCCCGCTTTAATATCAATTGGTATAGTAATAGTATTAGTTACTTCTTCTTCCAATGTCTTTAATCGGTTTTGTTTATTAATACCCTTATTCATTTTTTTGATGATATTTAATTCTTCTTCCAATATAATATCAGCAAATCTTACTTTAAAGTCATTTGTTTTCATGTATTGAAAATATAATACTATTATCACATTTACTAATAATATAAATATCATGTATTTCATTGTTTTCTCTTTGATATGGTTAGTTAATTATTATATTGGTATAATTGTATGCTTTCACATTTTTCTTTTGGCTATGCCGGTTTAATTAGTTATTTAAAAATGTTATAAGGTTACTTTAAATTTGCAACATTAGCAGAGGCTATACAGACCCTATATATATTGGAATTATTTCACCTTATAACTTATATAATTAATAATTAAACCCAAATTTATCACTGTAAGTTGTCAACTGTTAACCCCACTTTATTTTTTAGTTCATTGAAAAATGAATCCATATCCATTTCAGGTAGATCTTCATCTTTGAAGTTCATTGACTTTTCTATTATTTCTAATTCGTTTTGGTATTTCTTAACATCATATTGAATACCATCATTAAAATTATAATATAATTTTATATTCTCTTTTCCATTCCTGTTTTTGCTGAACATCATATATCTTTTTCCTCTCTCCTTTTCATCCCATTTCAATTGAAGGAATGCTGATGTCATGTATTCCAATCTTTTACTTCCTACATATTGGCCACTTTTATTCTTTTGTTGTATGCAAAGGAAACTGGTATATAATCCTAATTTATTGCTTCCTTTATTATGTTGGTTCAATAAATTAAGTAACCATCTCTCAACTTTTGGTGTTGTCATTTGTAAGTCTTCACCCACCATTGACATAACTTCTACTAGGCTATCCATAATTACAATATCCCAACCTTGGTTAAGAACTGCTTGCAATGCTTGATATGCTGGGATGCCTTTATCTTCAATTACATAATCAGCTAAGTATAAGAAGTCGATATCCTTTAATCCTGGATACCATTTCTCGAAATTTTTTACTTCCCTTTGATTCATTTCAGCTGATATGTATAATCCTCTGATTGAATCTTTGTTCTTTTTAAGGTTGCATAATATATCCATTAAGTTCGAACTTTTTCCAACTCCTGGGTCACCAGTTACTAATATATTAGTTGCTGGCATAATACCACCCTCTAATGAGAAAAACTGATCTAAGACGGTATTTGTTTTCATTGGGATGAATAATTCATCCGGAAATTCTAAGTCCCTTAATTTAGTTGTTTCAATATTAAGGTCCTCAATATCTAATACTTCTTCATTTTTTTGTACCCTAGTTGAGTTTTGTTTAAATACTTCAATTTGTGGTACCACTTTCGTTTTGGTACCACCAGATCTGAATCTGATCAATTGTTTCGTTTCATATGCGTTGTCAATAGCATAGTCACGAACCATTTGGGTGTTGTTGTTGATTAGTACTGCAATTCTATCATCTGAATATTCAGTTATCTCGAATTCAATATCCTTATTGTTTTGATCTACGATTGTGATATCATCAACAAATTTGACATCACTGAATGGTTTTAATGGTTTAATGTAATAATTCATCTTTCTTTGGTTTTTTAATTATTAATTATACCATAAAGATAAGGTATTAGTATTCATATAACCAAATTTTTAACGAAGTATTTTGAAATTTTTTTATGTATATTGTAGTATTTTTTTTTTGAGTAAATCCAATCCTACTATTCTATCAATCACCTTTTTATTATTTTTAAGCTTGTAAAACTTCTAATATTTCAGGTGTTTGGGCTAAGACACAGTTCTTTATTAACCAGAGAACGTCAATTGCCTTTCGTCTGTTTCTTATGGTTTCTCCAAGTACTTGGCTAATATTATAATGTGATTTTAAAGGCAAAAGTAGTTTTCATTTCTCAATTAAGCAAATAAAATCACAGTATAATATGATTTCATTTTTTAATTTAATATTTTAGATCTTCAACAAAATTATTTAGCGCCTTATGTTTCACTTTCTTATGTTTTTTTGAAGTATGTATTTGTATTGTCGGTTTACTTGAGCCATCAAATGGATTAAATAAACGCGTTCTGCTGCGTTTAAATTTCTTAGTTATACCTTTATTCGACTTCACTTTTGTTTTATTGTAAAAACAATTTAAATAAGTAATCCAAGGTATTATATCCACCTGATCTTGTACCTGAATATCCTACTCCTCTTTTCCTATTACATAACCACATTTCAGGGTCATTTTCAATAACAGTTTTGGAATTATTCCTTACTTTATCTTTAGTTGATTTATTAGCAATTATGGTTGCTAAAGTATTACTTCCTGTTGTGGATCTAATAATCATTCTCTCATGTCTCACTTGTTTGGCTAATTGTGGTTGTCCTGATAGTGATTGTCCATTCAAATTGAATGTTGTCATCATTATTATTACTGGTATAATATATTTCATCTTAAATTCTTTTTTTATTTTTTAACTCAGTTTCAATCCAATTAATTGCTGTTTTATTATTTGGTTTTTTATTTATGAATGCATTAATTTTCTGTCTTAAATTAATGTCATCAGCAATCGTACTTCCATCATCATTATTAATTTCATAAAATCCAGCTTTAAATATTGATACAAACTTATCTGAATTTGATTTTACTTGTTTATGAATATTTTGTACAATCTCATCTGGTAAAACTCTACTGCGTTGTCTATTCCTTTTTAAGGCTGTTTCAAGTGATGTTGATATTAATATACCAATACAATCATATCCTAACCCCTCCAATAAATTCACTAAATTTTTAACAGACGGTAAATTCTTCCCAGTACCATCTATTAACAAACCTAATCTTGAGTCAATATAAGCATCCATTTGCATGTTAGCTGTTACTTTTGCTCTTAGATACCAGGCATCTCTTTCATCTTTAGGGACGTCAGCTAATTTCTTAGCAGCTATATTTTTCTTTTTTAATGTTAATTCAAATGCATTATCCGAATTAACTACCTTAAGACCTAATCCTTTAAGGTGCTTGTTATAAATATAACTTTTTCCAGATCCAGAGCCACCGAATAGGAATACTGCTTTGAATATTCCTTTATCATATACCCCCTCTGTTAATAATTGCGCAAATGTATATTTCATCTTAAATTCCTTTTTGTTTGTTTTTAAAAATAGGGTGTGAAACACACCCTAAATACCTAATACATATATATATTAATTCATTATTGGTTGATATGAACTCATTCTAGGACCTTCCAATTTAAATTTAGGTAAGTTTGGTACATAAGCTAATGTGTCATATGTACCATATAATTTCTTATGTGCCATCAATTGCGCTTTATATTTAACATTGTCTGACACATCTGATTTATATGTATGACTTGCTAAATCTGTTAAGCAAATAATTGCATCATATGTATTAACTGGTGATGGGCAATTTTTTAATTGCTCAATAGTTAAATTTTCTATATCAATACCTCTTGATATATATTCACCTTTCCATTGATCAGTACCCATATATTTTTTAATGATATGGTCATCTGCATTATAATTGGAGTTGAGGAAGTTCCATATTTTATTGAATTCATTAACTGACAAATTATTTGACATTGCACATGTAACCATTCTTTCATAATGGTTTAGTTGGCTTTTTTCAACAACTGTTATATCTTTCAACAATGCGTTATACAACGCATCAATTGACATATTGTTTAGGTTGTTAACTTTTCCTTCTTGTTGTCCTATCATACCATTTGTGCAGATCTGACGGAGGATATGATCCTGTGTTGAGATTCCCTCAACCATATCCCATTTAATTGATTTGCCAACTGATATATTTTCTCCAACTAACCCAACCTCAAATGGGTTATCATTAGCAATTGAAATAATATTTGTAGTACCATGATTTAAAATATGGTGACTACTGACGCCAACATCATTCTTTTGCACTATATGATCGATGATCTCTTCGAATGCGGTATAACTCACATCCGGACTTTTTGTCGATATGCGTTCAACGGTCATATCAACTTTATTGACAATAAGGTTTAATTTGTCATTCGAACGTCGAATGATTTCATTAAGAACCTTATAACCTCCGCCCCCATTAATTTTATTATTCATCTTGTTTATAGAGCTTTTGGTCAATGTTGATAATTTAATTAGATCCTGTTTTGCCTGGTTGTTAATCTTAACCGGCATTGTTCCGATGGTGATATACTCATCACCAGTCAATTTAACATTGTTTGAATTGACTTTTAAAATTTCTAAATTTTCCATATTATAAATATTTGGTTTAAATTTTTTAATTATACCATAAAGATAATATATTAATATTCAGATATCCAAATTTTTCATCAACCTTTTTTTCAACTTTTTAAAAAGTGGTTGATTA
>CAZVVX010000033.1:0-4212 GCA_964631035.1 uncultured Candidatus Saccharibacteria bacterium
TTGTGCGCCTAGTTGGAATCGAACCAACGACCCACTCCTTAAAAGGGAGATGCTCTACCGACTGAGCTATAGGCGCATGTAAACGATATTACCACAAAAAATATAATTGGCTAGAGGGGCAAATCAAATGCAATAAAACCAGCACCACTGATCAAAATACAAATAGAAATTATAAATAATATCAAATAATAATTTATCCCGTTATTTAAGAAAGATTTATTCTTAATCTTAAATACCAAATGGATTGCTAGTATTAACCCTGTAATAAGCGCTGCTAATTGGGTTAAATAACCAATAATCAAAAGCCCACCAGATACAAATTCAATAGCACCTATTATAGTTGTTCTCACGTCAACTCTTTTTGTAAGTTTCTCATATGACCAATAAATAAAGATAGAGCCTAGTACTAATCTAAGAAGAAATGGAGCAAATCCGTCGTAAGCTAATAAGGTTGGAAAAAGTGAAAGCATATTGATATTTGATTAATTTACTATAAAGTAATGACATGATACCACAAATTCATATACTCCTCCACAATATAAGAAGCACTCACAATGTGGGAGCAATATTGAGAACCGCAGATGCTGTAGGGGTTACAAAAGTATATTTCTCTGGATACACTCCTGCACCTATAGATAGATTTGGTAGACAGAGGAAAGATATTTCTAAAGCATCTCTAGGGGCAGAAAAGAGCGTTAAATGGGAATCAGTAAATAGTCCAATAGATTTAATTAATAAATTAAAAAAACAAAAATTTACAATTCTCTCTCTTGAACAAGATGTAAGATCAGTTGATTATAGAAAATTCAAATTGAAGGGTAATACATTATTAATAGTGGGTAATGAAGTGGATGGGGTAGACAAAAATATTTTGGATTTAAGCGATGAAATAATAGAAATACCGATGCTGGGTAAAAAAGAATCGCTGAATGTCTCTGTCGCTACAGGAATTATTCTCTACAATATTCAAAAACTACCCTAGTGGGTAGCTTTTGTTTACTATTTTGCTTCACAACCACAAGTACATTTACCATCTGGTGATGTGTGTTCGTGTCCACATGCTGGGCAGGCCATTTTATTATTTAATTAGAAATTAATAATTCGACCTGTGTTAATTATACTCTTTTATTTGATGATTACTACAAAAATGTGAACTTCTCCCACCAACTACAATTCTTTGTATAGTTCCATTACAATTTTTTTTCAAACACTTTTGACCTGTCTTTCTATAAGCTTTGTGTTGTTCTTGGAATTTACCTTTTTCACCGTCTATATTTCTATAATCTGACATTGAATCACCGCCAAAATCTATACCTTTCGCTAATGTCTGTCTTATAGCTTTATATAATTCTTTTAATTTATTCAATTTTATTTTGTCTACCTCCTGTTCTGGATGTATACCTGCTCTCCATAGACTTTCATCGCCGTATATATTTCCAATACCAGCAATTATTTCTTGGTTTAATAGAACTGATTTTATTTTACCTTTTGGTTTTTTATAGATTTGGTTTTGGAATAGCTCAAAAGTAAATTCTTTCTCTAATGGTTCGGGGCCAATGTTTTTCAAATGAATAGTCTCGTGCATTTTGTCGGTCTTTAACAATGTAACCTTTGCAAATTTTCTAGTATCACAAAGTTCCATAGTTTTACCATTTGATAAATAAATTATAAATCTAATAAAGCGATTGTATGGATCTTTGCGATTATAATCACCGTACATAACATGCCCGGTCATTTTCATATGAATTAATATGGTGTGATTATTAGATAAATTAATCAGTATATTCTTTGCTCTTCTGTTAACATTCAGTATTTTTGAATTTTTAACTGTCTTTTTGAAGTATTTGAAATAAATCGGGTCCTTTATAGTATCTTTGCCATGGAAATACTTGCTATTATATTCAGTCCAAGCATCAGTAATAACAAGTCCAGATAGAACTCTATTTAATCCCGAGACTGTGGTTTGTACTTCTGGCAATTCTGGCATACAATTCTTATATCACATTTTAATTTTCTTTGCTAAATAATGAAATACAATAAACCAATTATTATTGCTTTCTTAGCCCTTAGTATTCTTGGAACACCTTGGCTTATAAATTCTTTCCCTAGAACTGCATATTATTTAGATAACGCCTTTAATTACGTTGATAGAAACATAGCTACTGTATTTTTAAATAAACCAATTACAATTAGTGAATTACAAAATAAATATAATTCTACCCCCGTAACAAAAGCCAAAATAAGAGTATTGGTTATGCCTGGTCATGAGCCCAATTATGGTGGAGCAGAATATAGAGATTTGAAAGAAAGAGAAATGACCGTAGAGTTAGCAGAATATTTAAGAGCTTTTCTTTCTAATAATCCGCACTATGAGGTTGTTGTGCCAAGAGATAAAAATGGCTGGAATCCAACATTTCAAAAATTCTTTGATGAAAGATGGGAAGATATTGTTCTATTTTTAAAAAACAATAAAAATGAAATGATACGCTTGGTAAATAATGGTGCAGTTACTAGGGTGTATGATGGGGTAGGACATAATGCTGTTCCAAATGATGTGGCTATAAGGTTATACGGAATCAATAAATGGGTAAATGAAAATAAAATAGATATAGCAATTCATATTCATTTCAATGATTATCCTAGAAGATATCAAAGTCAGCCGGGTAAATATAATGGTTTTGCCATTTATGTTCCTGAAAGACAATATGCGAATAGTACAACGACACTGGCTATCGCGGATAAAGTCTTTAAGAGATTAGCAAAGTATAATGCGGTAAGTAATCTTCCCAAAGAAGAAAGTGGTGTTGTAGAAGAGCAAGAATTGATAGCTATCGGTTCTCATAACACTCTTGATGCACCTAGTATGCTGATTGAATATGGTTATATTTATGAACCTCAATTCAATGATACAAAGATCAAGGATGCAACGATGAAAGATTTGGCTTTCCAAACATATTTGGGTCTTCAGGATTTCTTTGGTGGAACAAATGATATTTCTACTGCTTATGATACCTTGATGCTTCCATACAGATGGTCTGGAGATATTACAAAAGAGAAATCAAACAAAGAAGATGTATTGGCATTACAGACCGCACTTATTGTCGATGGTTTCTATCCCGGTAAAGGTAAAACAAAAAATGATTGTCCAAGAACTGGAACATTTGGTCCATGTACTATTGAAGCCTTAACTAATTTTCAAAAGATTTATGATATTAATAATGAGAAGGGGAAAGTTGGTCAATTAACCAAAAGTGTTTTGAATAGTCGATATTCTGTTCAGGTGAAGTGATTCTATTTCCCTAATACCTTTAATGCTGCCTTTATCTTTGCACTTGTATTAGTAATTGATTTATCTAATTTCTTCAATACTTCTCTTGCTTCCGTATCTCTATAACCAAGAGCTTTAAGTGCTTCGATAACATCAGAATCATCACGCATTGCTTTCTCTGATTCTGGGGAATGAGCAATGGTTTGAATTTTATCTTTTAGTTCTAGAACAATCTTTTCTGCAACTTTTTTACCTATTCCTCCAACCTTGGTTAAATGAGAAGTATCTCCTGTATTTACAGCTCTTTCAATACTTTGAACTGAGGCAGAATTAAGTATTCCCAAGGCAGTTTTGGGACCTATTCCTGATACTGTAATGAGTAGTTCAAATATGCTCAATTCGCTTTGACTTAAGAATCCATATAAATCCATAGCATTCTCTCTAACTGCCAAGTATGTCCAGAAAATGGCTTGTTTAACTTCGTTTAGTCTAGAAATACTGTCATTTGTTGTTGATATTTTATAACCAACTCCATTTACATCTAGGATTATATGTTTTTGATCAGAATGTATTACTATGCCAGAAAGTCTTGATATCATGTCACTATCATATACTGAACCTTGTCTTTTTTAAAGGTATATGTTAGTTTTTACATACACAAATATATATGGCAATCACATCATCAGCAAAGAAAGCCCTAAGAGCAGGGGAAAGAAAGAGAATAAATAACCTTAGAACAAAGGCGGCTATAGATATTCCTCTAAAGAAGTTCCGAAAGCTGGTAGCAGAGAAGAAGGCAAAGGAAGCAAAGGAATTAATCCCAACTCTATACAAGGCATTGGACAAGGCGGCAAAGAGAAATTATATAAAAAAGAATACAGCAGCAAGATTCAAATCAAGAATTATGGCAGCAACAAAGAAACTCGGATAATCCCGGGTTTTTT
>CAZVVX010000034.1:0-3879 GCA_964631035.1 uncultured Candidatus Saccharibacteria bacterium
AAATACAAATTTTAAAACATACAGTACATTTTGTTCTGGTCCTGTTCTACCTCCGCCAAGTCAATTTAATCTTGTTACTAGCACTTCCTGTGTACAATCATCTGATCGATTAAAGATAGATATATCGTGGTCAAATCCTTCAGGTCAATCTATGTTATCTAATAATTATTATCAATATAGATTATATAGAAACACAGAGCCACCTGATTTTATTCCCAGAAATACATACAGTTATATAGATACAAATGTTAAAACGGATACTATATATGACTATTCCATAAAGTTATTTTTTGGATCTACACTTTTAAGTGAGACAAAATCACAAATTAAAACTCCGTCCTTGTGCTCATCTTCTGTTACGGTAAATAATCCTCCAGTTGTAGTATCTAATCCAGCTCCAGTTTCCACTCCTTTATCTAATTATGAACCCTTACCAGCCAAAAATAATGATACAGACAAGGATGGAATAATAGATAGTCTGGACTTATGTCCAAATACAAGTATTGATCAAAAAAGCTCGGTAAATAACAAGGGATGTATTAGGCCAAAAATAAGTAAATTTAGTTCTTCAAAAGATTTGTCTAATATTGATCTTAGAGAAGTTGGTAATTTTGAAATATCTAATTCACATGGAAAAGTGTTGTTCACTTCACCTATTTCTCTTACTAGATCTAATCAACAATTAGATATTGACGCTAACTTATATATTGGTAGTAATATTGTCTCATTAAATTCTGTTAATCTTCCGGAATTAAATAGGGGAGCGATAATCACATTTAACAATCTCTCATATAGAAATCCAGTAATATATAAAGATGATTCTATTTGTACAACTTGTGAAGTTATCTCTTATACTAATAATACATTTAGATTTAAAGTAATAGGATTTTCAAATTATTCTGTTATAGACAAACCAGTTGTGGTAGAAGAAATAGTAAATGTTCCTGTACAAAATCCTGTTCAGCCAGCAGTAATTAATCAACCAATTGTACAGTCAGTAATAATTTCTCAACCAGTGACTCAGCCAATAATCAAAACGGTTGTACAAGAAAACAAAATACCAGCCACACAACCTATACAATATCCAGTAATTTCACAGCCAGAAACTAAAAGACCCCAATCTGTTCAAAAATTTAATATCCAAATAAATGAAGAAAAAGCGCCTGAAGTGGATATATTAAATGCAGATTATTCGTTTGAGGACATCAATCTTGAATATGAGAAGCCAAGTAATTTAAAAATCGCTATAGACTTTATAAAAAGGGAAACAGCTAATATTATTGATAGGATTGCCAAGGGATTTATGAGAGTATGGAGTAAAATTTGACAAGCAAATGCGTACTTGCTATGATGGCGAGTACGCATTTAGCGTTGGTGTTTCTAGGGTTACTACCCTTATTTTATTAATTAGTTAACAATTTATCTTTAATTCTTCGGGATTAAAGCACTAAAATTATATGGCAGCAGAATTTAATCGTTCAAAGACCCATGTTAACGTAGGTACTATTGGCCACGTGGATCATGGAAAGACAACACTTACTACTTCAATTCTAGCAGTACAAGCAAAAGACGGTCTTGCTACACTCAAGGCTTATGCTGATATTGCAAAGGGAGGTACTGTTCGAGATGCAACAAAGGTGGTTACTATTTCTCTAGCCCATGTTGAGTATGAGACAGCAAATAGACACTATGCTCATATCGACGCTCCAGGTCACGCTGATTACATAAAGAACATGATCACAGGTGCCGCTCAAATGGACGGTGCTATTCTTGTAGTATCTGCTCTTGATGGAGTTATGCCACAAACAAGAGAGCATATTCTTCTAGCTTATCAGGTTGGAGTGCCAAATATTGTTGTTTTCCTTAATAAATGCGATATGGTTGCTGAGACAGACTTGCTAGATCTAGTTGAGGAAGAGGTAAGAGATCTTCTTACGAAGAATCACTATGATGGTAAGAATGCTACAGTTATCAGAGGTTCTGCTCTAAAGGCACTTGAGGGTGATCCAACATGGGTAGCAAAGATCAAGGATCTTATGAATGCTCTAGATACAGCAATCCCAACACCAGTACGCGAAACAGATAAGCCATTCCTTATGCCAATTGAAGACATCTTCTCAATTGAAGGTAGAGGAACAGTGGTAACAGGTCGTGTAGAGAGAGGAACTCTAAATCTAAACGATGAAGTTGAAATAATAGGTTTCAAGGATACCTCAAAGACTACAGTTACAGGTATCGAAATGTTCAATAAGTCTCTAAAGCAAGCTATTGCTGGAGATAATGCTGGACTTCTATTAAGAGGAACAGGTAAAGATGATGTTACAAGAGGTATGGTTCTTGCAAAGACTGGCTCAGTAAAGCCACATACAGACTTTGAAGCCGAGGTATACATTCTTAAGAAGGAAGAGGGAGGAAGACATACACCATTCTTCACAGGATATAAGCCACAGTTCTATATCAGAACAACAGATGTTACAGGAGAAGTAACACTAGCTCAGGGTGTTGAGATGGTTATGCCTGGAGATACAGTAACATTTAAGGTTAAGCTAGTAGCACCAGTAGCCCTTGAAGACAAAATGAGATTCGCTATTCGAGAAGGAGGTAAGACAGTAGGTGCAGGAGTTGTAACAAAGATTGTTGCATAATTAATTTAGATTAATATCATGACTACAATCGCTAAAGAAACAAATAAAGTATCAAAGCCAAGAGCAAGTAAAGTTGCTAAGGAAGGAGAGGTTGC
This sequence comes from uncultured Candidatus Saccharibacteria bacterium, assembly GCA_964631035.1. Lineage (GTDB taxonomy): Bacteria > Patescibacteriota > Minisyncoccia > Phycocordibacterales > PALSA-1337 > CAIOGI01. The sequence continues at coordinate 2,741 of CAZVVX010000034.1, forward strand.
AAAGCTTCGAATTCGAGTTAAGGCTTATGAGAATAAGATTCTAGATGCTTCATTAAAACAAATAATGGATACAGCGATTCGTTATGATGTACAGTTCTTTGGCCCTATTCCACTTCCAACAGAGATCAAGAAATACACAGTCAATCGTGCTTCTTTCGTATTCAAAAATGCTAGAGAGCAATTTGAAATGAGAGTTCATAAGAGATTGATTGATATTCTAAATCCAAATCAGAAGATTATAGAGGCACTTACTAACCTAAGCTTACCATCTGGAGTCAATATTGACGTTAAAATGATGTAAGATAAGTAAAATACTGCAATGAAATTTATTCTTGGACGAAAATTAAATATGACTCAAATATTTGATAAAGATGGTGTAGTTCAACCAGCTACTCTTATCTCAACTACTCCTTTAGTAGTTACTCAAATAAAGACAAAGGAAACCGATGGTTATGATGCTGTTCAAGTTGCAACAGGCAAAACAAATCCAAGTAGATTGAATAAAGCAATGAAAGGTCATGTAAAGGATCTAGGCGCTTTCACTGATCTTAGAGAGTTTAGAGTTGATAATCCAACAAACAAAGTAGGAGATAAAGTTGAATTAACTCAATTCAATCCAGGTGATATTGTAGAAGTTAGTGCAATAACAAAAGGTAAGGGATTCCAAGGAGTAGTTAAGAGACACGGATTCGCAGGAGGTCCAAGGACTCATGGTCAGAAGCATTCAGAAAGAGAGCCAGGTTCTATCGGAGGAGGATTGAGAAATAAGGTTCCAAAAAAGATGAGAATGGCGGGTAGAATGGGTAGTGATAGAGTCACTGTGAAGAATCTAAAGGTTCTTCATGTTGATTCTGCTACAAATACTCTATACATTTCTGGAGCAGTACCAGGTCGTCGAGGTACATTGATAGAGATCATCTCATAAATTTTATGGAACATATAATATACAATCAGAAAGGACAGGAATCAGGAAAGATTAAATTACCAGAATCAGTTTTTGGTATTGCTTGGAATGCTGACTTGGTTCATCAAGTTGTTACATCAATGATGTCTAGTGCTAGACATCCTATAGCTCATACCAAGACTCGTGGAGAAGTAAGTGGAGGAGGTAAGAAGCCATGGCAACAGAAGGGTACAGG
>CAZVVX010000035.1:0-3715 GCA_964631035.1 uncultured Candidatus Saccharibacteria bacterium
GTGTATAAAGCACTTTATGAATCAGATAAATTTGATAAGGATCAAATGTGGATACGGCCATTATCTATGTTTATAGAGAAAGTGATAGTCGAGGGTAAAGAAATTCCTCGATTTGAGTATATTGGAAATAAATAGAACCAAATTTAATCCACACAATTCATATATCTACACAAGGTAAGGGGTTATAATGAATATATGGAAAATAATAATATATTGTATGGTTTAAAGGGGTGGTTATTTTTTTATGTTGTAGTACTATCCATTAATTTAGTATTTCAAACAATCAATACGATCTTCCTTTATGTAAAAGGGACTACATCAATGGATGCTTTTGATATCATTAATATTGTTTTATTAACTTTCATCTATATATCATTTATACTAATAATTAAAAAATCTCCAAAGGCAATATTATTTAATAAAATTTTACTAACTATACTAATACTTAATGGTATCTATACAATCCTATATTTAGGTTATGAGATTAAGGATTATTCAGGTTTGTTATTGTCATTTGTCGGTATAATTCAAATTATTAAAATTCTAATTCTGATTATTTTCCTAGGGTATTGGTTTATGTCCAAAAGAGTAAGAAATACCTTTCTGTTAATACAGCAAACAAATGAATTTCAAACTCAAGTAGCTAGCACTCAGAATGCAGTTGAAGATATAGATAAAATATTATTTTCTGGAACTATATTTTTGAGTTGCTTTATATTTATTTTTACTGGTTTTTCTGCATTAGGTTTAGTTCCTGCTTCTATAGTATTTTCATTAATATATATACCCATGTTTATTAATTTATTTAATAGATATAGTGTTCCAAGATATATTATTTATTCAGTACTATTTACTACTTTATTTTCTTATATTTCTATTCTATTAAATATAGGTATATTCTCTGATTCTCCCACTCTAAATTATCTCATTCCTGGTTTGATGGGTATTTCCGATAAATCCTTCGGAAGTTTATTTACAACTTTATTAAATTTTTCCTTTGGTTACTTAATTTCCTCTATTTTATTGAATGTAATAAATGTCATGGAAATAAGGTCTCAATTTCGTAAAATATTGGCAATATTAATTCCAATTGTTGCATTATTGCCAATTTTAATACATTTATTTGTGATATATAAAGCCGCTCCACAATTAAAGATAGAGGCAGCAGAAGTTGAGAGGAAATATCAAGAAGAAGCAATTGCTTCAAAAGAGAGAATATATGCCTATGCACCTGAAATAATAACAGAAAAAGTTATAAAAAATAGAGTATACTCATTTTTTACACCAAAAGAACCCCAAGCAATTGTTTCAGTTAAGAATTGTGTCTATTTAAGTGAAACATTAATGGATTTAATTAAAAATGACCCCAAAAATACTTATGACTATTCCTGCTTAAATGATTACATAAAAAATATTGGTCAAGTACCAATTATAAGGACTGAGCCATTGATAATTAATATTCCCAATAGACCAATGTGGTTAAAGAAGGGAGATGTATTGGTATTTGTGGCAGAACTACCCAAAGATACATATTTCTGGGTAAATGCAACTGGTAACTTTGCCATAGATGGTTCGTATAGGATGTCTCCGTATGATTATGATGAAGTTGTTAATGTTATTGAGACAAGTTCAACTACACAAGAGTATCAACAGAGTGTTGTTCAACATAATATAGATGATAAGACACGAACAGTTATGGTATTTTATCCAATAAACGTTGATGGTCTTGATAGTGTAAAACTGAAACTTTCTCAATTCTCAACCAGTGTTGGTAGCAAGGTTATATTAAAGGAATTTGCTTTATTTAAACCAAAATATAATGAGCCAGATTGGCTGAAAAATGAATTAAAAAAGCCAAATCCTTTCTTAAAGAAATAATAGGAATATGGTTTTAATCATTACTCTCTAATCTTTAACGAAAAATCAGGATCATCTGCATATTTCATTGCTTTATAATTTATGAAATATCTTACTCTAGCTTGCTCGAAGGGAAGTGTTGTATCTATTAGCCCTAATTCGTATGCAAGCTTATCAGAATTAGCTGGTAGAAGTATTCTAAGATTGAAGAAGGGAACTCTCTTGGGTGTAATTTTATTTACATGCTCAACAATATTTGTAGTGCAGGTATTTGTTACAGTATTATAGAATTCTGGTGATTCATTCAGCTTATTTACTCTCTTAACCATGTCTAAGAATAACTCTGCAACTTTCTCCTTTGGAGCATTGATAGGATATAGATAGACTAAATCCTTTCTATAATTTGATCTTAATTTTATAACATCTTTCTCATCTGCAATTACATACATTAATTCATATTGATTGAATAGTCCTTTGATAGGGTGAAACTTCTCACCCCTTTCCTTGCGGATTTCTACAGAAATAGATACGAATTGGTCATTCTCAAATTCGAAACTGAGGAAAGTGTGTGCTGAGCCAGGAATGCCAGAGAATGGTTCTACAACATACCAGACTTTTTTAATCTTATTTATATCAAAAGATTTGTCATAGTATTTTGTTGTATAACTAGTAGTGGAAGCGTATGAGAAATTTCTAATATTTTTAATGGATACTAAATTATTATTTATTTCAACAGCAGATAATATTTTTTGATCATCATTCCAATCTCTATCATTAGATGGGCTAGTAAAAAGACTAACCAAAACAAATATGCATATGATAATTAGTACTATAAAAAGTATAAAGCGAAAAAATATTCTTAAAAATTTTAGAAACCTTTTCATTATTTTAGTATAGCATTTTTGTGTATATATTTATGCTATAATGATGATTATATGATGAACAATTTAGCAAATTCATTTGGCGCAATGCCAATGTTCGGCTTGAGCTTGGGTTTATTTACCTTAGGTACAATATTGTTTTTTGCATTAATAGTCTGCGTCACAATATTAAAGGGTTATGCATTGTGGACAGCAGCAAAGAGAGATGAAGTCGGTTGGTTTATTGCATTATTGATTATAAATACTTTCGGTATTTTAGAATTAATTTATCTCTATTTCGTAGTAGGGAAATGGAAAAATCATAAGCACTAATAAATGCATTCACTCGATACTTTTATCGGACAATCATTAAAACACTTTATAAAAATCGGCTCAGTGTTTCCTAGTTCAAGTTTTTTGGCTAGGAGAATGGTTCAGGGTGTTGATTCAAAAGTAATTCTTGAACTTGGTCCAGGAACAGGTGTATTCACAAAAGAGATTTTAAAAATTTTGCCAGAAGATGGATTGCTGATATCTATAGAATCAAATGAGTCTTTTGTAGAATACTTAAATAAAAATCTTCATGATGAAAGATTGAAGGTTTATAAAGCTGATGCACTTCAGCTTGGTGATATTTTGAAACAAAATGGAATTGATAAAGTTGATTGCATAATTTCTGGATTACCACTTGGTCATTTTACTTTAGAAATGAAGAATAATATTTTAAGTGAAATAAAGAATGGCTTAAGTGATGATGGAATATACATTCAATTTGAATATTTCCTTGCAGGGATTAGATCTATAAAAAGATTTTTCCCAAATGTATCTATTAGTTTTGAATTGTTAAATATACCTCCAGCTTTCGTCATAAGATGCAAAAAAAATAAAAAATGATAAGCTAGTCTATGTTGGAGAGATGGGTGAGTGGTTTAAACCAGCGGTTTACTAAACCGCCGTTCTTTAATTAGAACCGCGAGTTCGAATCTCGCTCTCTCCGC
>CAZVVX010000036.1:0-3697 GCA_964631035.1 uncultured Candidatus Saccharibacteria bacterium
TCATCAGAAATAAAGTCTCCAAGTGTAGACTTACCATCATCACTATCATCTCCTACTGGACTTTCTAGAGACACAACATCCTGATCAATCTTCTCAATATTATAAATCTTATCAACATCTAGCCCCATCTCTGTAGCAATTTCCTCTGGTAATGGATCTCGCCCAAGATCTTGAGTCAATCTTCTTACGACTTGCTTATACTTAGCTATTGTCTCAACCATGTGAACTGGAACACGAATCGTTCTACTCTGATCTGCAAGTGCACGAGTAATAGCTTGTCTAATCCACCAAGTAGCATAAGTAGAGAACTTATAACCCTTTGTCCAATCAAACTTATCTACCGCCTTAAATAGACCAAGATTACCCTCTTGAATAAGATCAAGAAGTGTTAGATCTGGACTTCTACCTACATATTTCTTTGCAATTGATACTACAAGTCTAAGATTGGCTCTAGCTAAAAGATTTTTTGCCTCATTATCGCCCTGTTGTATTCTTCTTGCTAATTCCTTCTCATTTGAAGCAGAAATAAGAGAGTACTGTCCTATTTCTTTCAAATACATCTGTATTGAATCGTATGATGAATCACCAACACTTCTTGAACCATAAGAATATTTCTTTGGTGACTGCGTAACTTCTGGTTCAACTTCTAGTAATCCTCCTCCTTCCAATATATCAATACCTGCTACTGAGAATTTACTATATAGATCATCCAAGAAATTTATATCTTGTTCTACATTTGGAAATTCTCTCAATATCTCATCATATGTTACGAATCCTCTTTCTCTACCCTTTGTAATTAATTTTTGAGATTTTGTCTCAAATTCTTTACTTTTGTTTTGCTTTGGGCTTGATTTTTGAGATTTTGATTTAGTTGCTGATTTTTTGTTTACTTTTTTGCTTGATGACTTCTTAATTATTTTCTTAATTTTTTTATTTTTTTTCATATTATTTTTTATTGATTTTTAACATTAATGTTATACGTTTTTGTAACATTTTGAGTACCATTTGATACTTTTATTGTAAAGCTGTAATTACCTTCTTGTGTAGGCTTTCCACTTATCATTGCCTTAAACATTACCGCATCTGGATCACCACAACTGCTTATCTCACTTCCCACCCCACCAGGAAGACACGTCACATATTGTTTTTGAAGAAACATTCCAGGGGGCAGTTTTCCATCTATAATCTGCCAGTTTAGAGTACTAGCTGCGAAACCTTTTGCTTCAATTCCCTCAGTATAATAAATATTCTTTTTTGCTTCAGATAGACGATCGGGAGTTATTGATAGAGAATCAATAATAGTGAAGTATGAGTCACTATAATCTTCTAGCTGATTTTTAATATCAGGCATTCTAACTAAAAGATAAATCTTGTAACTACCACCATTGAGTGGGTAGCATTTTTGTTTATCTGACACATTTATATGATAGCTATTAGCTATTACTGGTATTGATGCAATCATACAATCCTTACCATCCTGACCAATTACAATAACATCAACATTCTCTATAAGTTCTACGTTTTTTGTATTTACACCAGGCAAGTTATCATATTTCCACTGAACTAAGATTTGATCATTTTTTTTAAATTTCTCCCCTCCATTTGGAGAAATAATAGTTATTGAAGACTTGGTAGTTGTGCTAATTTGAATTTCAGATACCTTGTCTATTGAAATAGTATCCTGAACCAATGGTGATGCCTTATATGACAACTTATTTATCCAATACACCCCACCCGCAAGAACAATTAACAACAATATCCACGTAATGATTTTTTTCATATTATTTTTTAAATAAATTTTGTTTTCTTTTTTCTAAATCTGATCTTCTTTTTATCAAATCATTTAATTTGTTTGCATCAATATCATTTGCATCACCTCTTATCTCAACGAATTCTTCCCTAATAATATTATCCTCAAAATTAAGCATAAGCTCAGATAACTCTGCACGATAATCAGATTTTAAACCATATGTGATCTCTGCTTCTAATATCAGTTCATCCTTATATGGTTCTACACTTAATATTAAATTGTTGTATTTATCCTTGGTAATATTCTTGATGGTAGTTTTGTAACTATCAACATCAATACCAGGATCTGGATTTTTGTCCAAAAAATAAAGTAAGCCAAGTAATTTCCTTGTTATAGAATCAAGTTGTGAAGAAATATTATTTTGTCTTTCGACACTTTTATATTCTTTAACTTCACTATTTATTGCTGATTCTGTTGATTTCAGATCTGCAATTATTGATTCCTCAGAAAGTCCTGTTCTTTCCTTTATTAACTTTATATAGTGTGCTTTTTCCATTGCTCCTGTAAGAGGCGCTATAAATGGAAATACATTGTCCCTTAATGCCTTTGGCAATTTCCTTGGGTCCAATTTCTGTGAAAGCACAGTATCAAGTTGAAATTCTACCACAGGTTTGGAATTACGCAAGACATTTTTCCACGATTCAGGATCATTCAATACAAGATCAGCTGGATCCTTACCATCAGGTAAATCGGCAATTTTTACATCCATGCCGAGCCCAAGAGCAATACTGGCTGATCTCATTGCAGCTTTCCTACCTGCATTATCAGAATCAAAAGCTAAAATTATATTATTTGACAGTCTTTTTACTATACCAAGATTATTTACAATATTCTCTTTTGAAACAAGAGTATCTGCAAGTGCGGTACCAGAAACTGCTACAGTATTTCTTATGCCTGATTGATGTGAGAGCACTAAGTCCATTTGACCTTCTACCAAAATAGAATAATTCTTGATCCTTATATCTTGCTTTGCCTTATCAATTCCATACAATACTGTTGATTTGTTAAATAGAACAGTATCAGGACTATTCAAATACTTTGCAGACTTTCCATCATCAACAAGAATTCTTCCTGAGAAAGCTATTACTCTTCCACTTGAATCAGATATAGGAAATATAACTCTTCCACGAAATCTATCATAATAGCCCTTGCTTGGATCATCTGGTCTTTTAATTAAGCCGGCTTTTTCAATATCTGAATCTGAATATTTTTTGTTTTTTAAATATGTATATAACAATCGCCAATCCAATGGAATATATCCAATTCTAAATTTCTTAATTGTATCCTGTGTTAAACCTCTATTTTTTAGATAATTCTGAGCCTCATTTGATCTAGATAAATTGGATTCAAAAAATGCAGTAGCATTCTCCATTATAGCAAGTAATCTTTCTTTCTCACTTTTACTCTCTTGATTATTCCTATCAAATTCAAGTGGTATCCCAGCTCTCTCTGAAAGCAACTTCAATGCACCCATAAAATCCAAACCCTCAAATTGTTCAACAAAACTAAATATATCTCCCTTAGCACCACAACCAAAACAATAATACCCACCCCTTTCTGGAGTAACGAAAAATGATGGGGTCTTCTCATTATGGAATGGACATTTACCCTTTAGATTTTTGCCTGCTCTTTCAAGCTTGATATAGGATCCAATAACCTCTTCAATACCAAGCTTTTCCTTGATTTTCTCTACATTAGATGACATATAAATGCCATTATAACTAAATTATCTTATTAACTCCACTATTTACATTAACTGGTACACTCTTTATAAACTCAGCAATTATATTTAATATACTCAATATATATTTCTTAAATAATGCACTGTACTCTAACGGCTCAAATTTAAAGTAATCAGAGTTATCATTAAATATATAATTATTGATT
>CAZVVX010000037.1:0-3047 GCA_964631035.1 uncultured Candidatus Saccharibacteria bacterium
GACCATGGTAAGTCAACTTTAGCCGACCGTATGTTGGAGCTTACTAATACTATTGAAAAGAGAAAGATGCAGGAGCAAGTCCTAGATAGTATGGAATTGGAAAGGGAAAGAGGGATTACTATCAAGATGCAACCAGTAAGAATGAAGTTCAAAAAGACTTCAGGTAATGATTCTGGCAAGGAATTCATACTCAATCTTATAGATACTCCTGGACATATAGATTTCTCATACGAAGTATCCAGAGCTCTAAAGGCAGTAGAGGGTTCAATTCTTCTTGTGGACGCTACACAGGGTGTTCAAGCTCAGACACTTACTACATTAAATATGGCCAGGGAAAGTGGATTAACTATTATTCCTGTTATTTCAAAAATTGATTCACCGTTGGCTAGAATCAATGATGTTGTTCATGAGGTCTGTGAATTATTGGATTGTAATGAAAGCGATATATTGAAAGTTTCTGGCAAAACCGGCGAAGGGGTAATCAATCTTCTTGATCAGGTAATAGATAGAGTTCCAGCACCAAAATCTCCAGATAATACAAGTGAATTTCGTTCTCTTGTATTTGATTTCCAATATTCAAATCATAAGGGTGTAATAGTCTATGTGCGTGTAATGAATGGTTCAGTCAAAAGACATGATCAACTGCTATTTAAGGTCTCAGAGGAGAAATTTCAGGCTTTAGAGGTAGGAATATTTGCTCCTGATGATACTCCAACTGAGTCTTTAAGTGCTGGAGAGATTGGTTATATTGTTACAGGTATCAAGCAACCAGGTATTGCCTCAGTAGGAGATACTGTATCGTCTATAAGAGATGTATTGCCTCCACTTCATGGCTATATGACTCCAAGACCAGTAGTATGGGCTTCTGTGTATCCAGAGAGTCAGGATGATTTTAATTCACTCAGAATGGCATTGGGTAGACTTAGATTGTCTGATTCTTCATTTACCCATGAAGAAGAAGCTTCAGGAACATTGGGTAGGGGATTTAGATGTGGATTCTTGGGTATGTTGCATTTAGAAATTATTACCGAGAGGCTAAGACGTGAATTTAATTTAAATTTAGTTGTTACTATACCTAGTATTACCTATAACGTTGAATTGAAAAATGGAAATATGGTAACTGTGTATTCTCCAGCACTTTTCCCTGATGATCACGAGGTCAAAAAGGTGTATGAGCCGTTAGTTAAAATGAAAATAATTACTCCACCTGATTATCTCGGTGTAATAATGCAAAGTGTTTTCAATCATGAAGGAGAAGTATCTTCAACTGATAATTTTGGAGAGAATAGAACATCTCTTTCGCTTATTATGCCATTACGTGAGTTGATGAGGAATTTTTTTGATGAAATAAAGAGTGTGTCATCTGGATTTGCTTCAATATCATATGAAATTGGGGAAATGAGGGAAGCTGATGTTGTTAGACTAGATATTTTGGTAGCTGATGAACCAGTTGTTGCATTTACTAGAGTTGTTTCTAGAAGAAGATTAGAAGAAGAGGCTAAATTATCAGTCGAGAAGCTTCATAAAGTTCTACCAAGACAAATGTTCACATTGAAGATACAAGGCAAGGCCCAGGGAAGAATAATTGCTTCAGAGACATTAACAGGAATGCAAAAGAATGTAACTCAACATATGTATGGTGGAGATAGAACTAGAAAAATGAAATTGTGGGAGAAACAAAAAGAAGGAAAGAAGAAAATGAAAGAATTAGGCAGAGGAAATGTAAATATACCTCAGGAAGTATTTATCAAAATGATGAGATCGGATTAGTATTAGATAGCGTAATAAAATAGAGAAACTATCATACTAACGATAATCAGAACACCTACAACTATCATCAGTCTTTTAAGTATTTTTGTTGTTGTCTGGTGGAATAACATAGACGAAACATAGTATACTATACTTAAATATAATATCAATGATTGAATTTCAAAAAAAGAATAGAGTTAGAAGAATTGTTTATTCGCCTGTAGTTCTAATATTTTTATTGATTTTACTTCTTTTGCTCCTAAGAGGCGTTCTTAATGTTCACAATAGAGCTGTTTTAAGCAAAAATAATTTAAAAAGGGAACAAATTGAACTGAATAAAATAGTAGAAAGGGAGAGAAGTCTTGAGTCATCTCTTGAATACTTAAAAACTGATCAAGGTATAGAGAATGAGATTAGAAGTAAGTTTCGTGCTGTGAAAGAGGGGGAGAAGCTTGCTGTAATATTAGATGATAATCCTGCAACGACCACCTCCACAACTACAGAACAAAATACTAGTTTATGGAACAGGATAATTAATTGGTTTGTGCTATAATGTTCTAACTTATCAGCAATAATCAAATAATCAATATGAAAAATGTAATTATTTATTCAACTCCAACATGTCATTTCTGTCATATGGCAAAGGAATTTATGACTGCAAACAATGTTAAATTCACTGACTATAATGTTGCCACAGATCTAGAGAAGAGAAAGGAAATGGTAGACAAAAGTGGTCAAATGGGTGTTCCAGTTATAGATATTGAAGGAGAATTAATAGTAGGTTTCGAACAGGATCGACTTGCCACAGCACTTGGTATAAAGTAATAGTGCAGCCCTCGTAGTTCAATGGATAGAACAGGTCCGTCCTAAGGATCTGATGTCAGTTCGATTCTGGCCGAGGGCACATTCATCTTTATTTTAAGCTATTTATAGGCTTTCTTGCTATTTCTAATACTTGTGTCCTTGACAAATTTAATAGATATGCTATACTTAGTGTATAAGATTGATAACTAAATAAAGAGATTTTCTTAGAGGGGAATCTGAATCAAGTCAAAGCGACTGATATATCTCTTCTAAGAAATGAGGCGATGTATCAGTCGTTTTACGTTGGAAGAAGCGTGATGATGAAAAATGCGATCATATAAATGCATCATCACACTTCTCTCAATGTAGAGAGTTGTTGTTTGAAAATTAAATAGGAGTAGATGAATACATAAGAAATTATTGTTATTCCTCTTCGCCTAACCGAGTGGATAGCGTAAAAAACTTCAAATTCGGTCAGGTCAGAGGGATTGCAA
>CAZVVX010000038.1:0-2897 GCA_964631035.1 uncultured Candidatus Saccharibacteria bacterium
TGGCAGCAATGGGCAAAATTCCATTTATTACTTCTTATGCAATGTTTAGTCCAGGAAGAAATTGGGAACAGATTAGAACAACCATTTGTTATAACGATCGACCTGTAAAGATTGCTGGCTCTCATGCAGGAATCTCTGTTGGTCCTGATGGTGGAACACATCAAGCTATCGAAGACTTAGCTATTACTCGTGTTATTCCCAACATGGTTGTCATTTCACCTTGCGATTCCATAGAAGCCAAAAAAGCTACAATTGCTTGTGCAAATACAAAATTTCCAACATATATTCGTCTTGCAAGAGAGAAAACTCCAATAATAACAACTGAGAATTCTCCTTTTGAAATAGGTAAAGCTCAACTTCTATTTGCACCTAAAGATAATAAAAGAGCAGAAGTTGGAATAATTGCAACTGGTGCCTTGGTGCATAAAGCGCTGATTGTTGCAAATAAGCTTGAAAAGGAAGGGAAATTAGTTAAAGTGCTAAATCTATCCACAATAAAACCTTTAGATGAGGATGCAGTATGGAGATTGGGGCATGAGACAGGGGCAATAGTCACAGTCGAGGAACATCAAGTTGCAGGAGGAATGGGGTCCGCAGTAGCAGAGTGTATGGCGCGTCATTATCCTACTCCAATTGAATTTGTTGGGGTTAAAGACAAGTTTGGACAGTCAGGTACACCTGAGGAATTGATTGAGTACTATAAGATGGGCGAAAATGCTATAATAGAGGCCTTACAACGGGTAATATTAAGAAAATAATATGAAAAGACCACAATCACCATTTCCTAAAGAAGTATATGAAAGAAATGCTGAAATATATAAACTCATGGCTAATCCTAAAAGATTGGAAATTCTGAATATTCTAAGCAGAAGTAATGCAACTTTAACTGAACTTACAAAGATTATTGGTGCAACTAAGGTTAATATTAGTCAACATCTAAGTGTTTTAAAACATTTGCGACTAGTAACTGTAGTAAAAAGATCAACAGAAGTGTATTACAGCATTGTAAATCCACAAATAGTTACTCCTTGTGAAATTTTGAAGAATCTTTAGCGGTTATTCACATAATTTATTTTAGCAAAAAAAATTAATGATATAATTCTAAGTGTTGTAATATCGAAATATTGAAATATTAGATTTATTTCGATATTCATATTTGATAATGATCATTATTTCTTATGCTTAAAAATAAATATTCTTTTAGATATATTAAAAAGAATATTTCAGAAGCTGAGAGTCCTTTTGTAGGCAATAATTTGTCTGAATCTATAATATCTGAAAAACCTGAAAAGAAAGATATAAAAGATTCTAACAAAAGATTTTTTTTGAAGACACTTGGAATTGCAGGTGCGGGTGTTGTTGCATCACAATTACTACCAAATAGAGCATCAGCTTTGGTTATGGGTACTACTCCTGCTTCAAGTGTTGTTGGGCTGAAGAATTCAAGCAATGTAAGGATAAATCCTGCTACAGAAGATACACTTTCAACCCTTATTTCAGGTCAGGGTGTTACAAAATTAACAACCAGTTTGTCATCCTCTGGAAATGTTAGAACGCCAGTTTCGGGCAAGAAGATTAGAGTATATGCTACAAGATTTTCATTAACTGCTGATGCTACTTCTGTCTCATTTAGATTTACTTCAGGCGGTACTGATTATGAGAAATATGTATCACCCAAGAGTGGTGGATTGTACGGATCGAACAATCATCCAAACTATATAGAGGGTGGAGTAGATGAGGTTCTATACTGTGTAATTTCAGGTACGACAACAATTCAAATTAATATAGATTATTTAGAAGTATAAAATTTATGTCATTAAGAGCTGTCGAACACATTTTCACAGGATCAACCACACCCATAGCATCATACGATTCAACAAAGACGAATCTGGGGACTTTGATGATTCAAAAAAGCGGACCAAACCCTGAAGATAACTTTGTTGGACCATTACCAGTTGCAGTAGCAAGACCACTTGAGGAGTCTACTGGTGTTGCTATGATGTATCCACACGCAATTACTTTCAGTACAACAATAGATTGGATATTTCTATTAGAAAATAGTGCCTCAGCTTCTGCTACAAGAAGAATATTTCTATATGAATATAATAAAACCAAAGCAACTTACAATTGGAAGGGTTTCATTACAGCAACATTGGGATCAGCTACTGCTCATACATTAAGAGGATTCAGGGCATTGAGGTACCTTCATACTACTGGAACTGTATCCGTGAGTGCTCCTGTGAGTTATTATTCAGCAGGTACCTCAGCAGCTCTTGCTGTAACTGGTATAGTAACTGGAGTAGGTACAACATTTACTGCTGCAATGGTTGGTAAAATGATAGGATTTGGCAGTACAAACGTAGCTCAAATAAATTGCTGGTATCCTATTATTACCTTTACAAACACGACATCAATAACAGTTTCTGGTGCCTCAAATGCTATTGCTGCTACAGCTAATTATGTGATTGCTTCATGTGAAGTTGTTGGTTCGGGCACTAAGTTTGTTGATGAAGGTATCGCAGCTGGTACCAATGCTACAGCAGTAGCTGGAGGTCTTGGACCAAGAATCGGTTTCGGTTCTACTGATCCAACTCAGATTACAAATTGGTATCATATCGGTGCTATTGCAAGTGATACTTCTCTTAACATTACTACTTCACCTGGAGTTATTGCTGCTGGTACTCCTTACGTAATAGAAGAATTAAGATTTGCAATTACTGCAACAAATGCAACTGCGGCGAATGGAGGACTACACTTACTTAAGGGAGCAGGATATCATGACTTTACAACTGCAGGTACAACATTTCCATCTATAGCTAGTGCGGTTGATAATCAGAGAGGAGTCTACTGGCTCTCCGACGCAGGTACAACAGCTAACGTAGTGACTAACCAGGCAG
>CAZVVX010000039.1:0-2563 GCA_964631035.1 uncultured Candidatus Saccharibacteria bacterium
ACCTAGGAAAAGGTATAGTTTTGTAGCTCTCTTACTTCTATACAATGTACGAGGGGTCATTTATGAATGAAAATAATCAAAAGAACAAAACAAAATCAAATGCCTATTTCTTTTTTTCGTTAATCTCTGTAGGCGTATCCTTAAATGCTGTTCTTAAATGCTTAATTGCATCAACAATATTTTTTGATAATTCAGGAATCTTTTTTGAGCCAAATAATATTAATAATATTACTGCAATTATGACCAATTCTTTCATTCCAATATTTCCAAACATATTTTTTGTTATTAATTAATAATTTCTAACTTTCCAAATTTCGAATTTGCATAAATTGTAAATTCGTAAAGAAGGATAAGTGGTAATGCCATTGCTATTAATGATAGCCCATCAGTTGGTGGAAGTAAAGAAGTAAAAATGAAGATTATCAACACTGAGATTCTTCGTTTTTCACGTAATGATTCCACACTTATAAGACCTGATCTAATGATAAAAGTGAAAATAATTGGAAACTGAAATAATACCCCTAATAATGTGGAGGTTGATACTATCTGTGAAAGAAACATGCCAATGTCCCAAATGTTTTGTATTCCAATAAAATCATTTATTTGTGCCAATAGAACTAGAGCATAATACATTATAAAAAATCCATACAAAAAACCTATAACGAAAAGCACAATAGTAAGTGGTATCAAAGAGAGAAAAATCATTCTCTCCTTCCCTGTCAATGCGGGTCTCAAAAACATATATATGTTATATTCAAGAATAGGACAACAAATTACAAAAGCCAAAAATAACCCTATATTTATGGATAAATCAGCAAATTGAAAGGGCGATGTCGTGGCAATTACTACATTATTAATATTAAAAAAGGATAATGTAAACTTAAGTATGGATTTTGTTAAAAAAAATCCTGCAATAAAAATTATTGTGAAAAGAATTGCCAATCTATATAACCTATTTCTGATATCATCCAAATATGGAGTAAATTTTAATATGAATGATTTGATTTTATCTGTCATAAAGGATTCATATTAAATTAAGTATTACTCTGACATTATAAATATATTACCACCACCCCCAGTTACTTCAGGTACTTCCGAACATAATAATGCTTCGGCTTCTCCAATTACAATGTCATTCGGGAAATAAGATGCATTTCCTGCAGGTATTTCGATTAAATAATCTTGACCATCACCTTCTTGTCCCAAAATATCATTTATTGCCATAAAATTTATTGAGGTGTTGATGTTGAAGTATTGTCAATAATTTCTTCAATTATTGATGTAGTAGTAGAGCCATTATCAGTATTAACAATGTTTTCTATAATTTCCTTTATTTCTGATGGAGTTGTTGTTGATACATCAATAGTTGGTAATGTGGAAGTTGAGATGTCCACAGGTGGTGTTGAGGTTGAAGTTGGAGTTGGAGTTTCGATTGAAGGAGTGGTAGTAGAAGTATCAAAAGAAGGAGTTGTTGTCGAGGTATTAAATGAAGAAGTTGTAGTAGAAGTTTCTACAGGTAAATTTAGTTCAGAAGTTGGAGTTGGAGACGGATTTGTTATTACCTCTTGTATGGTTGTTGGAGTTGTAGTTGATGTATTTGTTGATGGAGTACTTGTTGCAGTATTATTATCTAATTTATTAACAACTGAATCTTTATTAGTATTATCTACAATATCTGTACTTTGAGGAACGATCTTTTCAACCATCTTTTCTAATGCAATTTGCTTTGTATCCTTACCAATTAGAGTATTCGGGTCTAATTTTATTATTTGCTCCATTAACTCATCGGGATCACTAATTGAATAAACAATACTGCCATATTTAATAAATTTAGCTTCATACCTACATGCTGGTTCATCTGGAACTCCAACAGATGAACAAACTACAGGGTCACCATCATTGTAATAACCAGTTGAGTCATAAACTATCATTCCTGGGTTATCATATAATTGTTGTCCTTTTTCTAAATAAATCATATTTTTATTAATTAATTATAACATATACTACTGGGTCAAAACCGCCCTGACTTTTATACTATCCCCCAACGACGATGGGGTGTATCTTATATAGGTAGTGTCATTACTAGTATCTATAGAATCATAAGAACCCCAAGTAGTTCCATCAGTTGTTTTCTCCCAGCTACCAGTTGAATTGGTTGTATAGTCATCAACCAATAGATTACCATTGTCTGCATTATAGATTCTTACTCTTAATGTTGGAACAGTTCCACCAAAAGCAGTTGAGAATCTCCACACAAATCTCTTATTGCTAACATCAGTCTTACCAATTGATGGCTGATAATGTGAATCTGTTACCGTAGCAGTATCATGATATAGAACCGATATACTCATAACTCTCCCAGGAACACATGTCCATCCAATAGTATTAAATTTAAACATAAACTGTATTCTTGGAGAACCTATGTTACCCATTAGATTTCCATCTTTTGGTACCAGCGTCCACTCACCTTCATTATAATCTAGACCTTTTGTTCTAAAATAAAGATCAAATGGTTCAGGAGTTATTGAGAACTCACCACTTCCAAGATGATCTTCATTTACAA
>CAZVVX010000040.1:0-2332 GCA_964631035.1 uncultured Candidatus Saccharibacteria bacterium
ATGTGGTGTCAGGAAGGAGGGGGGTTGGGGTGGGTGTTACTGCGGGGGTTGGGGTGGATGAGATGGGGCCGGTGTATTCGTAGGCGCCGATTGTCCATCCACCCGTGATTGGTCTTTGATTTCCGTCAGCATCAGAAGAAAATAATTGACTGAGATTGATACCCGCACCTATAGCAGGACTACCAAAACGTAATCTTGCATTACCATTTAAAATATCCACAAACATTGGATCTAATCCTTCTACCCCATTAACATCATCAAATTTATTCGAGGGCAGTGAATTCATTGGACCGGAGAAGTGAGGAGACATCCACGCAACCATATTGTAATCATGAGTATAAAGTTTTGAAAAGAAGTTTCTCTTTTCGGGTACACCAGGATCAGAATTTCCTGTGTTAATAAATAAGTTATTCATGACAATACCGCCAGCAGAATGAAATTTATCCTGATTAAAATATCCTATAGGAGTGCTTGATTGATATGTATAAGGAGAATGATAAAAAGTATTGTTATACCATTTATTATTTTCTATACCTGGATTACCATTGAAGGATACATTAATAAAAACATTATTTCTGAAAGTCCAATTACCAAAGTTAGAATTAAAATTTCCGTCCTCTAAATTATTTAGTTGACTATAAGCATCTTTAACATAATTTGATTCAAAAATATTATTTCTTGAATGAGAGCCCGGAACACTATACCATGTTTGAATAATATCATTATGATTTTCTGATCCTTTTGCTAAGCCAATATTGTCTCTCAAGATATTTGTAATCGTATTTTTTCTTATAATATTATTATCTCCCCATAAGTTTATTATATCCGCCGCATTTGAATCAAAAATATTATTTTCGATAACTGATGAATTACCAACAAACATTAATACTTGAGACACTGTATCAATGTTATAAAAAGTATTATTTCCTATATATACATTTGATGGCCACATATCAACAGGAATAAATCCACCACTAGAATCAACTGGTTTAATAGCAGAATAGTGCATATTCTGGAAGTTATTTCTAGTAATACGTATATTACCTTTTGTATATGTTATACCGGCGTATATAGGAAAAACTGGATTAATAAATTTAAAATTATCTACATTATTCCATTCATGATATATACCAAAACTTAATACAGTTGAATTGCCAGAACCTATAAACGATATAGGAGAATTCGAGGTTCCAGCTTTCTTTGTTTCAACTATTTCAGAAAATACACCATCCCCAACCATAACTTTATCTCCTGGATTAACTGAATTGGCCGCCTTCTGAATAGTCAACCAAGGACTTGAAATAGTTCCACTATTGTTATCGTTACCACTTTTTGAAACATAAAAAACATTATTAGATATATTTTTTGTTGACTCAGTAACACCAATTGATTTATATGATTCATTTCCAGCCGAATCATAAGCAGACACAGTATATGTATACGTAGTAGAAGGAGAAAGTCCGGTATTGGCATATGATGTCGCACTTGTGGTGGTTAATAACGTACCTCCGCGGTATATTTTATAACCAGTAACAGCAACATTATCAGATGATGCGGTCCAAGATATATTTATTTGTGAAGATGATATTACCGAAGCAGTGAGATTTGTTGGTATACTTGGGGCCTGAGTATCTATTAGAGGAAGAGGGGTTGGAGTTGGAGTGGGTATAGGAGTTGGAACAGCCGGTGTTGGAGTTACTGGGTTTGGACTACCTGAATATGAATAAAGTTCAGCTATATCTGAGTCAGAGAGAGCGCGGTTATAGACACGAAGTTCGTCTATATCGATTCCAGCATAAACAACACCACCAGTAAAATAGCCAGCATCGGCTCTACCAATCTTTATACCTCCGTCAAAATTTGAGGGGTTTACATTAGTTGTAATTGTTCTATCTAGGTTACCGTTAAAAAAGTATTTAACATTCCAATTACCATATGAACCAGTTCTTACAACAGCCAAATGAATCCAACTCGAAGAATTCAAATCAGATAAATTTGTTGTTTTGAATTCGAACTGATCTCCGTGAATCAATAAAAATTTACTATTACTAATTTCCAATGAGTACTCGGATTTATTTCCGATCTGAGAAGTTTTGCCAAAAATTGGTTTTTCGCCACCAAGATTATCTAAATTAACCCAAGTTGATATTGTTATCTCATTCCTAAGATTCAAAGAATTACTAGCTCCTATGTTGATATAATCATCAACACCATCAAAACTGATTGCCCCATTCCCAATTTTTGCGTCAGAACCACTAACCCAGTTAGGTCCATTTACCAGAATACCTGTATTGTTATTTCCACTTGAGTCAATGGCTGAAGAACCCGATCC
>CAZVVX010000041.1:0-2068 GCA_964631035.1 uncultured Candidatus Saccharibacteria bacterium
TCGGGTACCGCTTCAAGTCGCTAATTCCTTGTATTTCTTTGTTTTCTAGAACGTGGAGTTATATTAGCAGATAGTGTTAATTATTGCAAGGATATAGGTATTGACAATACACATCTAATTATTTTAATATGACCATGGCGACTCAACAACAGACTGATCAAATGAACATCGCAATATTCCACATAGTTAATGAAACAACTGTTCAAAATAGAATCGTCTATGATCTCCCGAGTGAACTTATTGATATTATGAATAGAGCAACACAAGTGACAGTTACACAAAGTACGGCGGTAGTTGATCGTACAGCGGTAACATGCTTAACTGTATTATATGAAGCGCCTCGCATTGATAATCCTGCGTACGGTGAAGATTAAGTAGGAAAGTTTTTAGATGACATTGCATAAAGCATCTTAAACCACTACCGCAGATTCGTCTGCGGTGGTTTCTTTTTTAATACAAGCATAGACATCCTCCCCTTTCCATTTCCCAATGCTGTTTTTGGGTACTTTTCTTAAGCTTTTCTTAATAAGTGTTTTGCTAGAGTTAATTCATTAGTAATTAATGAAATCAAAATATGATAAATAACATAGTCGAATTACATGAGGAGAAAATAGTAAATAGAATATTTCTAATTAGAAACAAGAAAGTAATGTTCGACAAAGATCTAGCAGAATTATATGGAGTAGAAACAAAAGTCTTAAATCATGCAGTAAAACGAAATATTATGAGATTTCCAACAGACTTCATGTTTCAACTAAATGAAAAGGAATCTGCTATCTGGTCAAATGTAAACTTGAGGTCACAAATTGTGACCTCAAGTTTAAGCTATGGCGGTAATCGTTATTTACCATATGTATTTACAGAACAAGGTATAGCCATGTTATCTAGTGTATTAAAGAGTGAAACTGCGATTGAGGTGAATATTCAAATAATTAGAACATTTACGAAGTTGAGAGAGATGCTTTCCTCACAAGAAAACAAGGTTAGGATTGGTTTTAATTAGATGTATTTCAAGATCACAAATTGTGACCTTGAGTTTAAGTAAACAATTTATATATAAAAAAATTATAGTAGTTTCTGCTTAACGAACTTCCTTAGATCTGATTCAATTAAAGACCTCTGTAAATCTGTTCTCTTTATCATACCCAATATTGGCTTTGTGGCATTATTAACATTATTTGGATCCACTATAGAAAATCCGACATACTCAACTCTCTTCTTTAATCTCATTCTGAGCGAGTCAATTGCAGGCACAAGATCAGTATCAGAACTCACAATAATTGCTGTATCGTATTTATTATCTATAGCTCCCATAAACAAATCTGTTACAATTTTTACATCTATTCCCTTCTCTCTGTCTCTCCTATATCTTATCTCAGAAAAACCCAGTTCTTTTATTTTCTTGAAATTATCCACTCGACTATCTATAACCAATTTTTCTTCACGCTCTCGTAATTTGCTTGTCTTAATAACCCACGAGTCAGAGATGAGATTAGTAAATAGTTTATTTTGAATAGCCATACTTTCCTTAGATTTGGGATTATTTTCTTTCTCTCTTACCGTACCAACATAATATCTTTTACCATCTAAGACAATATTTCTTCCATTAGACAAGAAATGTGCAAAACCTTCAAAATCAAAGTCTGGATTTTCAACACCAAGTTTTTTAAGTACTAGATGGTAAAAGTTACCACCGTCAATATATATAGTTATTCGTTCTTTCATACATGTAATATACTACAACAAACGAAAACCCGCACACTCCTTACGGAGGCACGGGTGACTTCATAAATCAGTATATAGCATGTAGTGTAAAATTGCAATACCCAAGTAACCCCACTTATTTCAAATAATTTTTAAACATAATAAATAAAATTCCCCACTTTTGGTGGGGCCGCGGCGAATGCCGAATGTGTTTATATATTATCAAAACAAATTTTATTGTCAACTTTATCCCCTCTTCTTTACCTCTTCTTTCTTAAATGGAAAACCGAGATATTCCATGAAAGCTAGTGTCTGTTCCTTACTCTTTGATGTTGTAACTACTGTAATACCAAATCCGAATACA